>SUPR01000070.1 GCA_005191425.1 Candidatus Helarchaeota ASGARD archaeon Hel_GB_B | reverse complement strand
CATTCTCAAAAAAATGGTCAATTTTCGTGGTAAAAGGTCTGTATCTGCTTGGAATTTAGTTTTATATTTTCATTTTACAATTCGCCAGTTTCCTGATCTGGTCGAAGATGTAGTGGACGGGATGAAAATATGTCCGATTATTGCAAGGAGGTCTGAAAATCTATTCTGGAGGTCATTAAAAAGTGGTGTGAAACTAAAGTCGGAAACTATTTATATAAAAAATTCCAAATAATGAAAGCAACGGAAATTAAAAAAACTCTAATTTTATTAATTTGAATTTTATACTAATTAGTATGAAAGTAGTATGAAAGTTGGAAAAGTTGGTAAGAAAGGTCAAATAGTGATTCCGAAAGAAATTAGAGATAAATATAATATTAAAAAAGGAGATATAATTATTTTTAAGATTTATAAAGATAAAATTATGTTAGAAAAAATTGAAGAAAAATTAAAGGATATTTTATTAGAAAGTAAACCAATTGAGTATAGCATAGATTTTCAGAATAAAATACGCGATGAATGGTAATGAAGGTAAATTTAGATACTAATATTTTTATTTCTGTAAAAAATAAAGAGGAAGATTCACATTTTTGTGGAGTAGTTTTAGATGCAATTGATGATAATAAAATTAAAGGAATAGTTTCAACTATTATAATTGCGGAAGTATGTTGTTTTTCTTAAGAATAAAGAAAATTATGAAGCAGAAGAATTTTTAAACAAAATTTTATCAAATTATGAAATTATTCCAGTAAATATTGAGATTTCAAGAATAGCTGCTATTATAAAGAGCAAGACAGATACTAACACATATTTAATCCAGACTTATTAATCTCTAACAAATTATTGTTTTTTAAATATAAAGTTTTTAAAAATAGTAATATTGTATGGAGAAAAAATTAAAGATTTTTTTGGCAAATCCTATTTTTACATTCCATTTATTCATTATCTTTTGAGTTAGAACCAATTGTACTACTAATATAAACAAAAAGTATTGCCAGGAACAATATGCTTATTACATGAGAGATCACGGCTTGGTTTATCGCTGAAAATTTAGCGGCATTAGTTAATGGGTGGATATCACCATACCCAATTGTCGCAAATGTAATAAAGCTAAAATAGATAAAATCAAACCAATTTCCTGGATTTGGGGTGATATTATAAGCAGGTGTCCAACCTTTTGACCATGAAAACCATGAGATCGCATAATTTAAGGTAGCAAATCCAAATACTTCCAAAAAAACAATAAATAAATAGATGATTATTACTCTAACTTGCTTTCCGTGAGTAAAAAGCTTCTTAAAATTACCATCAACACCTAATATTCCTGGGTTTAATAAAAAAATTATTAGTGTATATATTGAAAATAAAATCAAAGAATTTCCCAAAGTAGAAAAGAAATATGAAATATTTTCAAATAAAAAGAATAGAATTATCCCTACCATTAAAAAATAGATCATAAAGTACAATATTAAAAATGCTCGCAATTGATTCAAATTTTTATTATTATTGTAATATTTTGCAAAGAAGAAAAACGCTATTGGAGACAATATTATACTATATAAATGCCCTGAATTAGATGCATTTGTTTCTAAATAAGTATAAGTAAACTGTCCAAGTAAGAACGAAATTCCTATAGCTATTCCAATGAAGATGATCGCAATAAATATACATTTGAGAGTATCTCTTGATAAAAATGCATCAAAAAAATTCAAGTATTTACTTTTTTTCTCTTTTTCAACCTCATTTTTTGACATATCATCACATTTTTTGTTGTACTTTTTTCATACAAGATTTTAACGATAAGTTCTATACAAATAGATTATATATTATTAGATTTGTATTTGTTTTTAGAATATAATATTTATTTCAATTAATTATAAAAAGGTTTTATAATTTATTGATCGTTTAATTCATTATAATTTTTATAAAATCTAATGGTAAACAAATAATATAAAAAGTGGTAAGATGAAGAATAATACAAAAGAATCGGAAGTAAATAAAGGCAATTACTATAATAAAATTGAATTTCTATCAATAATTATTGTAATAATAATTCAAACAGTTTTAGATCTATTAATAGGAACTCAATATTTTATAACTAATGCATTATTATCATTTAGCGTTGTATATTGTATAAAATTTATTATAGATAAAAAATTTAATTTTTATAATAAATGGGATGAATTCGTAAATGATAATTTTTTTTATGTTTTATATATTTTAATTGCCACTGGAGCTTGTGTCGTATATGTTGCAGTTCAATACATCTTAAAATATGATATATTATTTCCCATATTAGCTGGTGGGGCTGCATTAACAATTAAAAAGATAGTTGACCAGGAATATGCTTTGTTTTTTAAAGAACATTTTAAAGAAATAATTTTGTATGGATTTTTTGCAATTTTTACTACAATAATATTTTGGGGCGTCCAATATATGATATCGATGATAATTGGGGTGAAATACTATATCATAGCAGGAGCGATTGGACTAGCTATTGGATATACTGTAAAATTTGTTCTTGATAAGATTTATGTTTTTAAAAAGAAGTTTGGTTCATCTTCACAACAGACGATGTTTTATGTATTATATATTTTATTTGGGTTTATATCTTCAGTGGTCAACCTTGGTACTCAGTGGGTATTAGGTTATTACTTCTTAGGCGGATATAATGCATTAGGAGTATTAGCAGGGACAATTATAGGCTTTTTTATGAAATATTTACTTGATAAATTTATTGTATTTAGAAAAAAGAAGTTAGACCCTGATTTATAAGATTGATTTTACAATTTCAAGATATTTATTAATAATTATATCCCAGGAATATTCATTTAAAGCGCTTTGTAATGCTGAAGAGGAAAGTTTTTGCAATAATTTTGAATTACTTAGGAGATCAAGGATAGTTTCAGACAATTTTTTAGGGTCATTGGGCTTAATCAAAACGCCATTTTGAAAATTTTTAATAATTTCAACAACTCCACCAGAATAAGTAGAAATAATCGGCTTCCCAGACGCGAGGGCTTCAAAAATAACACGGGGAGAATATTCAGCTTTTAGGGCTGGATGAACAAATATGTCACACCCTGCATAATAAAGTGGAATAAATTCATCTTCAACCCTTCCCGCAAAAATTACATTATTTTGAAGATTATATTTAATTGCTAATGATTTAAGTTCATTTAATAAAGGCCCAGACCCAACTATTATCAATTTAACCTTTTTATTTTTCTCCAGAATATATGGCATTGATTTAATCATAATATGATAACCTTTGTAAAATACCATCCTTCCAAGACATAAAATTATTTTTTCATCTTTACTTATATTGTATCTTAATCTTATTACATTCCTATCTAAATTTGGAGAAAAACGTTTTGTATCAATACCATGTGGCAAATAAACTGCTCTTGAACTTGAAATTTTATTTACCATATTTAAAAGTCGCTTTGTTAAACATAAAATAATATCAAATGAGTCTAAAAAGTATTTCCGTATAAATATCTTTTTCCAGTACCAAAAATAAGGTGTATGTGATGTAAATATTGTCGGTTTTTTGAGTAATCTAGCTTGCGTAAAATAAAATCTGGAGTGAAAATGTAAAACATCTGGGTTTAATTTAGATACTAATTTTTTAGTAAGCGGATAAAAATAGACCGATCGATAAAAATGGGGAAAATTTTTGAATTTTAATTTTTCGAGAACCTTAATTTCTTTTAAACGAATAACTTTATATTTCAATTTTCGAGTATTCTTACTTCTAGATGGAAAAAACCTTGTAATAACATATAAATCATTTCCTCTAAGAGAAAGTTTTGTACTTAAATTATCGATATATGTTTCAATTCCACCCATGACCGGGTAAAATGATTGAGTTATCTGAAAAATTCTCATTTTTTTCTATTCAATTACGAATCCATTTATATTTAAATTTAACCCTTTAATTATTATCTTAAATTATTAATTCAATTAAATTTTTTTATGAATTTTAACAAGAAAATATTATGTCAAGTTAGTGCGTCAAATGATAAAAATTAATACACAAATAATTAATGAAATTAAAATTTAATTCTTATATCTACTGGATCTTTAATCGATTCTTGCTTCTTTTTAAAGTTTTTTATATTAATAGTCCTCATCGTTCCTATTTTTGCATATCTTTTTTTAAAAAATTTGAATATTTTTTATTTAAACGGAGAGAAAAAATAAAAATATTAAATGGTCTAATAAAATTACTATGGATAAAAAATTTAGAAGACATGAATCAAAAAATTTAGTGCAAGAGGAGTTAGACCGTATTGCATATGAGTATTCGATTGATGTTCTTGGTACTGGCATAATTAAAGTATATTTAACGGCATCTATCTATGCGAATTATGAGGTTATTATAGATTTTTCTAATTATCCTTCTAAACCAAAAATTCAATATGATAATTCATTAGAGGTAATATTAGGTACTCCCAAAGCCAGTCTGTATACATTAAAAAAATGGAATGAAAACAGACCTGAACATGTTATAGAAATTATTCGTGAAATCGAAGGATTAATTATGAGTTCTTCTGTTTTAGATAAAATTGGTGAACAATTGTCCTATAGTTATAACATAACTGCTCTTGGGCCTAAAAAGCTGCGAATAATAATTGATTATGAAGGTATAAAAAACTTTGAATTTGATATCTATTATGACAAACTTCCACCTACTGTAAAATTAGCCCCTGAAACTGCTAAATTCATTAAAATCTCACAAATTAATACTTTAAAAAATTGGAAGCCAGAGAGTAGTGTTATTGCAGTTGTTGATGAAATCGCTCAAAAATTAGAACACAGACTTAGAATATTCTATGAAATGAAAGAAATCCAACCGTATATTGCAGGTTTAGTCCAATCAGGTGCTAAAATAATTTTCAATGTTAATATAAAGATTGAAACTGGAGAAAAATTTGAATTTGAGTTTATATTACCTGAAAATTATCCTAAAAAAGCTCCAGAAATTTCTCTAATTTCTAAATTAAAAAGTGAGAGCTTGACAAATAAAATATCTGAGTTTATATCTTATCAATTAGACTACTGGGATAAAAATAAAAAAATTATCTCTATTATTGAAGAATTTAAGGATTTATTACTGAAAAATTCTGAAAAAGTTTGTGCATTATGTCACAAGTTTAAATGTCCAACTTGTAATAGACCTATCACTTTAGATCTTGAAGGAGTTTCTGGTACCAGCGAATGTAAAATTATTTGCCCCTATTGTCATACCAAATTTCATCAGCATTGCTGGAATGAAGTATATCAATTAACTCATCAATGTCCTATTTGTCTTAAAAATATAAAAAGAATTTAAATAATTAAATACACTTGAAAAAAATATATATTACTTATCTACTAAAATTTAGAATAGGAATTTTTTATTTTATCAATTTTTTAAATTAAATTATTTTTTAAAGGTTCTTGGAATTGACTGATAAAGATGAAGAGATATTTGATGATGCATTAAATGCATTAGATGATATAACATTAAGTGATGAAGAAAAAGTAAGTACAACTTCTTCTGCAGAGGCCCATAATGAACAAATTAACCAGGAAGAAGCAACTACATTTCAAGCTCCCTTTCCATATGCTCCAGAAATTAATGACCCTAACATTAGAATAGATGAAACTAGTGTTAAATATCTTGTTGATACTGCTCAGTATGAACCTGCTATCGACATGATGATTAACATCTTAAGGTCAAAAGAAAAAAAGGTAGATAAGAATGTAGTGGTAGAACTAGTGCTTAAAATAGTACAAAATGGGAAAATTTCATTTATCGATAGATTATTACCATATTTATCTTTAGCTGTTGCTTCTAATGACCCAATTTTAAAAATGAATGTAAATAATTTGATGCTCTATATTAAAATTGATTATGATAAAGTTATCAAGAAGTTAAAGGACGAAATTCAATTAGTCTGTGATGCTATTTACGAACAATATAATACAACTTACATTCCCCTCGTTGATCTTGTTTATAATGTAGGGACATCAATTGAAGTAATTAGCACAATATTAAATGAAATGATAAAAAATAAGGAAATCGATGGAAAAATAGATATAGCAAAAAATATTTTTGAATATGAGCCAAAAGGAGCGCTTTATAGGTGTCCTCATTGTGGTAAGGAAATTGACCCTAACGCTGAATCATGTCCATATTGCTGGAATGATATTTACAAGTGTGGTATTTGTTTCAATTTCATAAAAGAAGAAGAAAAAGTAGTCTGTCCTTTTTGTAATGCAACTTTTCACGAAAAACATCTAGTAGAATGGGTAAAAAAGAGTGGTACTTGTCCTGTTTGTCAGAATAAACTAACACAAACTGAAATTGCTACTGTTTTATGTGCTATTTGTGGAATGGAAATTAAAAAAGGTGAGAAAGATATTTTTGAGTGTCCATATTGTAAAGCTGCAGGGCATTTAAATCATTGGAAAGAGTATGTTGAAGTTTATGGGGAGTGCCCTGAATGTCATAAAAAAATAGATAAAAATCAGATAAATCTAAAGAAAAAGTAGTCCATTTATTTTAATTATTTCTCTATCATTGGATTTTTTAATTAATTGTATTGGAAATTGTTTGCCAGAATTTTATTCTAACTATTTATTCAAACCAAACTATTTTACCAAGTTAATTTCATCAAAATATAATTTTAAGATATTTGAAATAAAAATAAAGATAAAAAGTCAAGAATTTTTATTGTTCTTATGATCATTTTGCTAATTACTTGATTTACCATGTAATATTTAAAATCTTTTACTTTTTTCTAATTTTTGAATATGCATAATATGCTACTGTTCCACTTATCAGTCCTATTTCTATTCCCATACTAATCCATAAAATTAAACTAAAAACTTCTGGTTTAAAGCTCCATGGGTCTATTGGTATCAGTGTGCTCATCGAAGCAATATATAGTGTAATGGAAAATATTGGGATCGTTATTATTGCGCTTATTAAATAATCATAAATTGAAAGTTTAATTTTAGAGCCGACTAATCTTTCTAATTGATTTTTGATATATGGGATTTCAAATAAAATAGTCATTAGAATTGAGATGGTAATAATTTCAACCCAAGCCTTTATTAACATAGGTAAAACTACTGTTGTGAAAGGTAGTCCAACAATGTAAACTGTATCCCACCAAGTAAAAATAAACTCTGGTATATATCCAATTAGACTGGCAGCTAATATTGCTATTACTGAAAAAATTTTGTTATCTCTAAAACGGTTTATCTTTTGAAAAAGTCCATAAATTAGTCCTACAAATATCCCTGTCATCATTTTTCCTGGCATTATAGCTGGATTTGCGAACCTATATGACGGTAAAAAACCAACGATTGCTCCAGTAAGTAGTCCTAAAATTGGACCACCACTAAGTGCTACTATATATGTCCCAATGTGCGAAAGATCTAAAGCCACTTGCGGGCCAGCGATAGGTACTAGATAAACTGAAAACAAAGCTAACAATGTCCCTAATGCACTCATTATTGCCACAAAAGCAATGCTTTTTGAATTTATAACTTTTTCATCAATTGGAGTTGTCATTTTATTTTCATCCTAACTTTTTCTTTTTAATAATAATCGATTTTTGAATAATCTCTTTTAAAAAATACTTAAAAATATATATCAAATACCTAATTTCTGGTAAGTAAATTCAGCAATTTATTCCAAACATAAAACTAAATTCAAAAGTGCTATTTGATGTACCTATATAGATTGGTTAATAAAATTTATAAAGGATTTAATCAGAAATTATGTTTAATATTTATTCTTATTTCTCAGAAAAATTTTACAATACTTTTAATTTTTTTTTCTATTAAGTATATATTATTTCCCAAAAACATTGCACATAACATCTTTTCTCCGTATTAAGTATTTTTTAGTAATAATGTTTTCATTTTATAGGTCTTTTTCTTAAGTGTTGAATTCTTTAATTATTTAACATATTTATTAACTGTTGTTGAAATTAAGTATTTAAAATGTGTATAGGTTTTCAGAATATTTTTATTGTTTTAGAGTTGAGATTATTCATTTTGTAGAATTAATAATTTATTTAAAGAAATAAATAATCATATAATTAAAGTAAATTTTTGGTAATTTTTTTTAGGTTTAATTTTTAAAATTTTATCATATATAATATTCTAATTTTTCTAAAACAAATACTTTCGATTATAATATAATTTATAGATATGATATATATTTAGAATTTTAAGATGAACTTAAAATTTTCTTCAAATCAATGAAATTTTATTAAGACCTAACATTTATAAAGTTTCCATCAAATTTTACTTTATGATAATCTCCTCTCCGCAAGATAAAAAAGAACCCAGAATTCATGAAAAATGTTTTATTGCACCAAATGCTACAATTATTGGAAATGTAGAAATAGACAGGGGAACAAATATTTGGTTTGGTTCTGTAATTAGGTGTGAACTTGGGTCATTAAAAATAGGTAAAAATACAAGTATCCAAGACAATTCAACTATACATGTCGAACCTGGAAGTTCAATGGAAATAGGTGATTATGTCGTAATTGGGCATAATGCAATGGTACATGGGCCAGGAAAAATAGGTAATAATGTATTAATTGGGATCCAATCAGTCATATTAAATGGGGCAATTATTGAGGACAATGTAATAATAGCAGCAGGGGCAGTCCTGAAAGAAGAGACTCATTGTGAATCTGGGACATTATGGGCTGGAGTACCA
The DNA here is from genome assembly GCA_005191425.1 of Candidatus Helarchaeota ASGARD archaeon Hel_GB_B. Lineage (GTDB taxonomy): Archaea > Asgardarchaeota > Lokiarchaeia > Helarchaeales > HEL-GB-B > HEL-GB-B. The sequence goes on along the minus strand of SUPR01000070.1, from coordinate 10,660 downwards.
GCTAAATTAGTAAAAAAATTCGATGATATAGATAAGTTGGGTCAAAAAATTAAAATGGGTGCTGAATACTATATCCAAAATGGCAAACGATTTAAAAAATATTTTGATTCCATTCAAAAATAGGTAATTCTTATTGTTATTAAGAAATAATTTAAGATAGAGTTGTAAAATAATGCCAAAATTTCTGGTTATGGACAAAGAAGATAATGTAGCAACAGCCCTAGAAGAAATACAAGAAGGCGAAAAAGTAGAATATGCAAATAATATAATCATTATTAATAGAAAAATTCCATTTGGGCATAAATTTGCTCTTAATGATATAAAAAAAGGGGATTATGTTATTAAATATGGGGAAATTATTGGTAAAGCAAAAAAAGATATTAAACAAGGCGATTGGGTTCATACTCGTAATGTTCGGAGTGCGTATCTGGAGCGTTTTAAAAAATGAACGAAGAATTTTTTGGTTATGAAAGGGAAGATGGTTCTGTAGGTATCAGAAATAAGATTGTTATATTACCGAGCGTAGTCTGCTCATCAGTTGTTGCACAAAAAATTGCAGAAAAAGTTGAAAATGCAATTGCCCTATCGCACCAATTTGGATGCGGGCATATAGGCCCAGATTTTGAATATACTGTACGAACATTAGCTGGCCTAGCAAGTAATCCAAATGTTTTCGGAGTTCTTGTTGTTGGACTAGGGTGTGAAAACGTGACCAGTTCCATTTTGAGCAAACGAATTAGTAAGACTAAAAAACCTGTCGAATCTTTTGATATTCAAGAAATCAATGGTGGAACTATAGCCGCGATTGAAAAAGGGATAAAAATCGCCCGAAAAATGGCATTCGAAGCCAAACAAATAAAAAAAGAACCATTTGATTATTCACATTTAGTCCTTGGCCTAGAGTGTGGTGGTTCTGACGCAATTTCTGGCATTACTTCAAATCCTGTAGTCGGGATCATTTCTGATAAAATAATAAATCTTGGTGGCACTTCAATTCTTCCTGAATTTACTGAATGGATAGGTACTGAGCACCTCCTTATAAAAAGAGCAATCAACCAAGAAATTGCTGATCAAATAATTGCACCGATTAATATGTTTATAGAATCCACTAAAAAATTAGGTATTGATTTTAGAGGTACCCAACCAACTCCTGGAAATATAAAGGGTGGGCTAACAACAATTGAAGAAAAATCATTGGGAAATATTGCTAAATCAGGGAAATCTCCTATTCAAGGTGTTGTTGAGTATTCAACTAAACCAAAAGGTAAAGGTCTATGGTTAATGATCGAACCAGGCTTAGATGTTGAATCCATGACTGGACTTGCAGCAGCTGGAGCTCAGTTAATAATAATGACTACTGGTCAAGGCACACCAACGGGAAATCCAATAAGTCCTGTAATTAAAATTTGTGGAAATCCAAAAACATGCCAATGGATGAGCTGCAATATTGATGTAGATGCATCGGAAATTATTACTAAAAATAAATCGATTGATGATATTAGCGAAATATTATGGAAAGTTGTTAAGAAAACATGTAATGGTAAATTCACAAAAAATGAGATACTTGGGCATTATGAAATGGCATTATGGAGACTACCCGGATTTGGTCTGGATATAACCAGTTTATTGTCCAAACAATAATAAATTTAAATAAATACAAGAATTTTTCTAAATATTTTTTAATTAATTTAATCTTCACTTCGAGTTAGACCTGACCAAACAACATTATTTACTCCAGTACTATTTGCTATATCTCGAAAATGGTTCATTTCTTCTTTTGATAGTAAATCAAAATTTTTACAAGTCCAATCAATGTCCATTCGTTCATATTTAGCCGCCGCAAGATTATTAAACGCAAGTAGATCCCATCGTTCTACTTTATTCTCAAGTTTTTCAACTATAAATTCTCCAATTCCGCGAATATTCTCTTCAGTGGCAGTATAATTTGGTATAACTGGAGTTCTTATCCACATTTTTTTACCTAAGGAATCTAATTTCTTGATTATCCAGATTGCATTTTCTAAAATTAATTTATTTGGGACGCCAGTATATTTTTTATGTTTTTCAGGATCAATTTCTTTAATATCATATAAAAATAAATCAACAAATGGGATTAATCTCTCATAAATTTTCCTAGGGGCATATCCACATGTATCAAGTGCAGTATGAAATCCAAGTTCCTTGCACTTTTTTAGAAACCTTTCAATAAAATCCGCTTGTTGGGTTGGTTCACCGCCTGAAACTGTAATGCCACCATTTGAATTAGTATAGAATACTTTATCTTTAGCTACCTCTTTAATTAAATCATCTAATTTCCAAAATTTACCAAATTTTTGTAGTGCAGTTGTAGGGCATTCTTCTGTACATTTTCCGCATGCAATACAAATCTCTCTATTAATATGTATTCCTGATCTATCAAGAATTATTGCTTTTTCAGGACAGACTTCAACACATGTTCCGCAACCAATACATTTTACTTTAAACCATTGGATTGAAGGCTTTTCCGAAATTGATTCAGGGTTATGGCACCAAACACATCTTAATGGGCATTTTTTAAAAAAGACAGTTGTGCGAATTCCTGGCCCATCTTCAGTACTCATCTTTTGGACTTGAAATACATATCCTAACTCCTCACTCGGTTTACTACCCGAAATATGCTCTATTTTTGTTTCAGTCATCTTTATCATGTTCTTTTAATTTATTTGATTATAGCGCAAAAGCCTTATTATTAAATCTCACTAAAGATAAATTATTTGTTTTTTTCTATAAAATTATAGGTTAATTTTTATAATTTTAAACATTGAAATGAAACTAAGGACTATTCAAATAGTTATTATCCATTTTATAAATGATCAAAAATAAAATCTTAATTTATATCGATTATTATGTAATGTTTACAATTTTTACAAAATTAATATAAATTTTCGCTAATTATCTACATTCCAGCTGCTTTTAAATATCAGAATTAATAATGGTCATTCTTTATTTAGACCTTCTGAAATAAATTTTATTAATTTTTAAATTTAAAATTAATTTATGGAAAAAATATTTTATACAAAAAAGGATTTTGAATATAGAAACGAGATTAGAGATTTCCTTGCAAAAGAATTAGACCCAATTAAAGAGGAAATTAATATAAAAAAGGAAGTACCGGTTGAATTAATAAGAAAAATAGGTAAAAAGGGTTTAATTGGTCCATTAATACCTGAAAAATATAATGGGACGAATAAGGGTTTTATATCACATGTAATGATAACAGAAGAAATCTCAAAATTAAATGTAGCTGTTTCCGTTACAAGGACTCCATGTATATTAGATTCATATACATTATACAGGTTTGGCAATGAATTTCAAAAAGAGAAATTCCTTAAAAAAATTGTTTCTGGGGAAAAAATAGCAAGTATCTGTGTGACAGAAGAAGAGGCTGGTTCAAATGTAGCCGGGATTAAAACTACTGCTTTAAAAGATGGCAATGATTATATATTAAATGGGACTAAGAAATTTATCACTAATGCTGGTTTAGCCGATTATTATTTGGTTTGGTGTCTTACTGATACTAAAGTAAATCCTCGCGTAGGAATGAGTGTTTTTGTTGTAGAAAAAGGGACACCTGGTTTTGAAATAGAACATCCATATGGTCTTTTAGGACTAAATGGAGTAGTAAATGGGGTATTGAAATTTAATAATGTAAGGATACCAAAAGAAAATTTAATTGGAGAGGAAAATAAAGGATATCAAATACTAATGTCGACTTTTAATATTGAACGAATAACTCTAAGTTCGGAATGTAATGGCATTTCGTTAGCTGTTTTAAATGATTCAAAAAAGTATGCGCGCGAGAGAAAACAATTTGAGAGATTGATTACAGATTTTCAATTAATAAAAATAAAAATTGCTGAGATGGCTACTAAAATGAATGCTGCTAGATATCTTACTTATGGCGCTGCAAAACTTGCGATGCTAGGGGAAAAGTTTGCAAAAGAAGCTTCGATGGCTAAGGCTTTTGCTAGTAAAACTGCTGTGGAAATAGCACTAGATGGAATACAAATATATGGTGGTAATGGTTATACAACATTATATCCTATGGAACGATATTTAAGGGACGCAAAATTTTTCCAGATAGGTGGTGGCACAAGTGAAATTCAAAACCTAATTATTGCAAAAGAAGAATTAAAAAAATAAATTAAGGAGATACGCAACCACAAGAATCAAAATCAATACATTTTTCATCTTTACAATATCTCTGAAAACATTTTAACCATCTTGGTCGCGTAGGGAAAGAATAAATAAATGCAACAAATTTTTTTAATTGCGTAATAGTTGCTTTATGGAGGTTGTGTTCAATTGTACATGCGTCTTCGTCTGCAATATTCTTTGGTACTGATAAAAGTTCCAAAAGACATTTTATTGTAGTATGCTCTTCTTGAACTTTTTTTGCTATCTGTTCACCTTTAGGAGTAAGAGTAACGGGTGAATATTTTTCGTAATTAATAAATCCTAGTTGTTTTAATTTCTTTAGCATCCCTGAAACACTTGGAGAAGTCACACGTAAATTCTCAGCAATTTCTTTAGTTTGAGCATAACCTTGTTCTTGTGTGATATTATAAATTGCTTCTAAATAGTCTTCTATATTCCTCGTAATGTTCATTTTAGGTCATTCTAAAAATGTTAGGAGTTACTATTAATATTAGGAGTACCTAATATAAATTTTTCGTTTTTACTATGAAAAAAGAATTAAACATATCAATAAGCAAAAATCTTTTTAAAAATATTTAATTCTAAGTTATTATTCTAAAAAAGTTAGAAACCAGCTAAAGTTCCTAATTTTCATCCAAAACTTTTATAAGACTTTTAATATAATTTTAATACAATTAAATATCAACAAAAATACTATGATGAAAATATTATGACAAATAAAATGAAAATGAAATTGAGTGAATTAGAACCAGGTGATACTGGTAAAATTGTAGATATTACTGGTGAAAAAAAATACATTAGAAGACTAAGTGATATGGGATTAATCAGAGGAACATCAATTAAGATGATTAGAAGCGCTCCATTAGGTGATCCAATAGAAATTATCATACGTGGATATAAATTAACTTTAAGAAAACATGAAATAGAAGGAATAATTGTTGAAAAAAATTGAGATTGAGTTGATTACAATGAAAGAAATTAATATTGCACTTATAGGCAATCCAAATGTTGGAAAAACTGTCATTTTCAATAATTTAACTGGAGCTAAGCAACATGTGGCTAATTGGCCTGGTGTAACTGTTGAAAAAAAGACTGGCAGCTTTACTCACAAAGGAGTGAAAATTAATGTTGTAGACCTTCCTGGAACATATAGTCTAACTTCAAACAGTATTGATGAAAAAATTGCACGTAATTATATTATTGAAGAAAAACCTGATGTAATTATTGATATTGTGGATAGTACCATACTTGAACGAAATCTATACTTAACTCTTTTACTTCTTGAATTAGAGGTGCCCATTATAGTTGCCTTGAACATGTTCGATACCGTCCAACAAGGTGGAATAGAAATTAACGTTAAAAAGTTAGAAAAAAAATTAGGAGTTCCTGTAATTCCCACTGTTGCGACTAAAAAAATAGGAATGGACAAATTAAAAGACAAAATAATTGAGGTTTTTGACGGTAATTATCCTTTGAAAAGGAATATTTTTGAGTTTTCTCCTGAAATAGAAAATATCTTGAAAAAAATTATAACAACACTTAATGAATATCCAGAATTAAGTAAAAAATATCCAATCAGGTGGACTGCAATTAAAATTCTAGAGGACGACCAAGAGGTCATTAAGAAGATCCCTCCTCCAATAATGAAAAAAATTAACGAGGTAATATAAAATGTCTCAAAATGATAAAAAATTTGAAGTACAATTAATTGAAGAAAGATATGAAAAAATAGTAAATGAAATTCTTGACGAAGTTCAAAAAGTACCCAGAGAGCACTTAACTTGGTCTGATATTTTAGACCATGTATTTTTAAATAAATGGTTAGGGATTCCTATATTCATCGTAATTTTATGGGCGATGTTTCAATTTGTTTTTACAGTATCCGCGCCATTTATGGAACTTATTGGTATAGCAACTGAAGCTGCAAGCGAAGCTATTACAAATGCAGTCGCAGGGACTGAAACATGGCTTCAAATATTAGGTTCGTTTTTTGCAGATGGTATTATAGGTGGAATTGGTTTTTTAGCATCATTTATTCCGCTGATTTTTGCATTATATATTTTTCTTTCAATTTTGGAAGATAGTGGATATATGAGTCGAGCAGCATTCGTTATGGACCGAGCAATGGTCAAAGTCGGGTTACATGGGAAATCATTTGTTCCAATGTTAATGGGATTTGGGTGTAATATCCCTGCTATTATGGCTTGCAGAACTATATCTGATGAAACTGATAGAAAAATTACAATTCTTATTAATCCTTTAATGTCATGTGGTGCTAGATTACCAGTATATACCTGGATAGCTGCTGCCTTCTTTCCTTTAAACGCTGGAACTGTTATTTTTTCAATGTATCTGTTGGGTATCTTTCTAGCAATAATTTTAGCGTTAATATTCCGAAAAATTCTTTTTAAATCTAAACCTCCAGCTCCATTTGTCATAGAATTACCTCCTTATCGATCACCTACTTTAAAAAGCACAGCTATTCACATGTGGGAACATGGAGTGATATATGTAAAACGAGTTTATACTATTCTTCTTGGGGCGTCTATAATTATTTGGGCGATTACCCACTTCCCATGGAATGCGTATATTTCAGGCAATATTCAACAAACTTTTGCAGGTGTTATAGGTGGTTGGATTGCTCCCGTATTTTATCCACTTGGATTTACTGCAGTAGAATCGATGGGTTGGATAATTGGAATTGCATTAATTTTTGGATTTCTTGCGAAAGAATTAGTGGCAGAAGTTATTGGAGTAACAATCGGTGTATCCGCAATGGCTCTTTTTACCAATCCTGTAATTGCCTATTCATTTATGGCTTTCACCTTAATATATGTACCATGTATGGCATGTATGGGTGTCTTAAAATCAGAATTGGGATCAAAAAAATGGTTCATTTTTTCAATGACATATAGTTTTTTTCTGGCATATTTAGTAAGTTTTCTCATATCTGGAATAGCATTTCTTGGAGGTATAATTTAATGACGATGTCTAATGGGATTCATTTTACAAATTCCTCAAAAAGATTAATGGCTATATACTGTATTATTCTTGGAATAATTAATATAGGAATTGGAATATTCCAAATATTTTATGAGATATCAATTTGGATGGGAATTAACTTTGAATTTCCCTTTTTTATATCGCCAGATCTTTTTAGTGGAATTTGCCTTGTTATTATTGGAACAATTTTTACAATGGGCATAAAGCCGCTTTTAAACAAAGAAGATAGAGGTGTTGCATTTTTAATAGGAGGTATCCTCATTGCTTTGATGATAGGTGCTATCTATTTAATGATAATGGGTTCTGATTGGATAATGTTTCTTATTGGAAATGAAGATTTCGAATCTTGGAGCCCTTTAGATGATTTCGTTCCAGCACTATGGGCGTCAATTTTCTCAATTCCTGGAGTTTCAATTGCATGGAAAATCCGAAATATCAAATAATTTTTTTTTTATTTTTTTCTCATTAATTATGGTGTTTTAATTGAAAAAGAAGGAAATTGAACATTATCTTAAAACTATTTATCTTCTAAATCGATGTTGTTTCGCCAATAACGAAGATATTTCTATATTCATGTCTAAAACTCAAGAAGAGATTTTTGAAGATTTAATGCAACTATCAAATGATGGATATATTCAATTCATTCATTCAAATCCAATACTTACCGATAAAGGACTTGAAATTGCAAAAAAAATTTACAGAAAACATGAATTATTCGAAAATTTTTTCAAATTTGTTATGAAAATGAATGATAATGAATCTCATAAATTATCTGATATATTAGAGCATACTATTTCCGATAAATTTGAAACTAAAATAAGAAAATTTTTGAAAATACGAAAAGTTGTTCCACTCATTTTTTTGAAAAAAGGCGAAAAAGGTAGACTTGTTAGAATTGATGGTGGCAGAGTAGTCACTCGCAGATTAAATGAACTTGGAATAGTTGGAAATGTCGAAATCCTCGTCAAAGAAGAAGCTCCATTACGAGGACCAATGAAAATTCAAGTGCGAAATTCAAATATAATTCTCGGTTATGGGGAAGCAAAAAAGATTATTGTAGAAATACAATCATAACATTGCATCAATTATTCCTCAAAATTTATTCTTTAAAATTGAAAAGAATTTATTTCATTTATATTTTTTAAAAAGATAAGAAAAATCGCCTATAAAATATCATCTAAAAAAGCTAATGGAAAATAACATCCATACCAAAATAATAAACCTAAAGGATCTGTTTTCCGAAATTCCTTAAGATTTAAATGATCGCTATTTTCTCTGGGAATATTTTGTATTTTATTAACAATTTTATCTGATAATTTGGTTTAAAAAAAAAGAAAATCTAATTCAAATATTGATAATTTATTGCTAATAAAAGAAGGAACATATATAGAATAAATAGAAGAAAAATTTAGGATATTTTTAGTTATTTTAAAATTATATCATCTTATTATTAAATTTTTTAAAATTTTTAATAAAGTATAAATTTAGAAGATACGGTTTAAGATAATATCAAAATGCGAATCATAACTTAAAATGTTTTCAATTTGGTGATATTGACATAGATAAATTGAAGTCACATCGATGTAAGAGAAATATTCTTTTTTAGATTTTGCTTTTCTATTTAATTTTAAAAAGAGTTTAAATACTTCTGCATCAAGAGTCGGAGTCCAGGATAATATTTGAAAGAACCTTTTATCACCAAAAACCAATGTTTCAAACTTTTTCAATAATCCTAAATGATTATGAGTTCTAATAAGCAAAAGAGTTGAAGTTTCAGCAATAATATATGGTGATGTATAAATTAATCCATATGTACCTTTGCTCATCTCCTGTAATAAGCGTTTACTATTTTCATGAAATGAGTCTTTCGGATGACATAACCCTAAAAAAAAGCCTGTATCTAAGAAAATTGCCATTAATTTCCCACCTACAATGAATAAATATCTTGATCATCTTTATTTGGAAATTTTGCATCTAAATCATATGGGATACCTTCTGCATTTTCGAAAAAAGCAATAATCTCTTCTGCAATCTCTGGAGTTAATACAGGCTCATTGGAGGCTAACCTAACTAACTCTTCAAAATCATTCATAGCATGTTTAAGGCACAAATCTAATATTTCCTGCAACGATATCTTTCGACCTAATCGTAAAATAAGCTTTGCTTGCAGATCGTCTAAAATCTTTCTATTTGAAATTTTTACTATACTCATAAGTTTAATTAGTTTACTATGGTATAAAAATTTACTTTTTTACTTTTTGACCTTAATTTGATAATTCAAATAATGAATCCATACTTCTATTCAGCTCCTCAAATAGGATAAACTTAATTTTTCTAACTCTGAAATTAAATAAATTAAATATTAATTTTATAACTTAAATTTTGAAAATTTATAATTTTTTCGGTGAATTTTCGAGATTTTTTAAATTCCATTGCTGAAAAAACTATTAATTTACAACTTTTAAACTTTCCGATAAAATTGTTTTTCGAATACTTTTTGGAATATATATTTTCTCTAACCCATCTATTTTGAATTTGTGGAAATGATGTTATCCGGATTATTTCATTTTTTAATATTATTGGGTCTTCTCTAATTGTAAAATATACAAGTAAAATTGATTTCTAAGTATTTAAAGAATGTTTACCTCTGAAATCGATAAGTTTTTTTTCCTCTATAATTTTTTGGAGGAAAATTCTATTTAAATTTATTAACGAATATAAAATAAAAAAATTAAGAGATAATTTCTAAAATATTTTGATATAAAATCTATAAATTTTATATAATATCTATTAAATTCAAAAAAAGAAATAAATTTATTAATAATTACAATAAATTAAGTGAAATATATTTTATTTGTCTTGATTACTTTTTTTGTTTAAGAAATTTTCTACCAATTTCTTTGATTCGGGAGTGTTTTTCAATGTCCAGACCAAATCAAGCTCTTTTTCTAATTTATTTTTTATATTTGTATCAATAAAGTAGTTTAAAGCTTTTTTCCCAAATTCAAGCGCTAGAATTGGTTTTTCCGCCAAAATTTTTGCCATTTTTAGGCATTCTTCAATTAATTCATCTTGCTTGGTTATTTTATCAATTAGACCCCAATTTAAAGCATCTTTTGCATCAATTAATTTACCAGTTAGTATCATTTTTTTAGCTTTTGATATACCGATCAATCTTGGCAGTCTTTGAGTACCTCCTGCGCCTGGAATTAAGCCTAAATTTATCTCTGGGAATCCGAATTTTGCCGTTTCACTTGCAATTCTAAAGTCACAAGCCAATGCTAACTCACAGCCTCCGCCAAGTGCATAACCATTAATTGCCGCAATAATTGGTCTCTTAAAGTTTTCTATCTTAGAATTTAAATTTTGTAGTAGTTCAAAATCAACTTTCTCCCGGTTTTCAAATTCACTTATATCATCTCCAGCTATAAATGACTTGTTTCCTGCTCCTGTTATAATC
>SUPR01000069.1 GCA_005191425.1 Candidatus Helarchaeota ASGARD archaeon Hel_GB_B | reverse complement strand
AAGTATAACAGTGGACGATGTAGCAGGTTATAATATATATAGGTCAACAGACCCAAGCCTGACCGCGTTGCCCAATTATTTTATAGACTCAACTACAAATATTTATTATAATGATACTGGACTGACAGATAATATGACTTATTATTATTTGATTACTGCATTTGATGAGAAAAATAATGAAGGGAATGCTTCGAGTATTGTGAACGGCACTCCGGCAGATACAGTAGCGCCCAGTCAAGTAGTAAATGTGGTGGTGACCAATCCAGGTACTGGGAACCGGTTAGTGATATCATGGAATGCAAGTTCAGCGCCCGATTTAGACCATTATCTATTGTATAGGAACTCGACAGTGGAGTCATGGGCTTTCATAGCGTCTCTTTCGACCACTTCATATACTGATAGCGGGCTTGTAGATAATAGGAAATATTATTATAAAGTAGCGGCAGTAGACGATGGTGGTCCTGTCCCAAATGTAGGGCAGAACTCGACAATAGAAAGCGGAATTCCAACGGACATAACACCACCTCCGCAGGTTACTTGGGTCGCAAGTCCAATAACGGTATTACCAGAAGGTAATAAATTAAATATAACATGGAACCCAAGTAGTGCCAGTGATTTTCAAGAATATAGGTTATATAGGAATAGTACAACAGAAGATTGGACTCTTATAATAAGTACAAATAAAACCAATTATTTAGATATTGGCCTCACAAATGGTAAAAAATATTGGTATAAAGTATCGGCTTTAGATGAAGTCCTAAATGAAGGTGAGAATTCAACAGTTAAAAGTGGTATTCCAATAGATTCAATACCACCAAGTGCTATAACAACATTAACAGTAGTAGTAATTCCAACTGGAAATACACTAAATATATCTTGGAATTATGTTTCTGCACCTGATATGTTTGAATATAGGATATATCGAAGTACAACACCTGGATTTACACCGAGTTCTCAGAATAACATTGCAAATGTTTCTTATACAAAAGTATTCTATGTAGATACAGGATTAACAGACGGGATAACTTATTATTATAAAGTAATTTCAGTGGACGATGATGGAAATTATTTACCACCAATAACTCAGAAGAGTGGCAAACCTGAAGATACAGTACCCCCATTACAACCTGAGAACTTTTCAGCAGTTAACATAAATGGAAGTATATATCTAAATTGGACGGCAGCTCAAGAAAATGACTTTGTAAAGTATGAGATATGGAGGAATGGATCTTTTACTTTGGTTCAGACGATTTTAAATAAGTCAATAAACTATTGGACAGATTCAAGTGATAACTTAATTGATGGAGTAGCATATTATTACGAGATAAGGGTTTATGATGAAGTAGGATATAATTCAACAGCGCCACCAAAATATTCACCAATAATAATCCCGAGTGGCGATAACAAACCACCTGCAAATGTAACAACATTGTCAGCTTCAAATATTCTTGGCGGGTATGTAAGGTTAACATGGACATCACCTGGGACACCTGATATAATGTATTATAAGATATTCAGGTCAGCATATTCTGGATTCACACCTAATTCTTCAAATTATATTGGCAATACTACTGGTACAATTTATTTTGATTATGATCCTTCATTAAATGGGACTGGGGTAAGATATTATTATCAAGTAAAAGCTGTAGATGAAAATAATAACATAGCAACGGGTGGAAATGAAGCATTTGTTGATATTATAGATACTGTAAGACCAAGTTCAGTTTATACATTTAAAGTATTGGCTCAAAATGATGGGTCTATGAAGTTAATTTGGACTGCTTCAACACCACCAGATTTCTATAGGTATAATATCTATCGGTATAGTGGATATAACCCCAGCTTTTTAACGGATGGGTCAACTTTAATAAAAAGTATTTATGATAATAATACATTAATGTATATAGATAGTGAAGCAAATTTATTGGACGGAATGCTATATTCATACAAAATAGCAGTAGCAGATGAAGCAGGGGATTCTACCACAAGGTTTGCTTTTAACTCAACATCAGGTGATATAATAGCTCCTTCAAATGTAACAAATGGCCATGCTTATAATGAAGGGACAGGTGATATTTTAATAATAAACTGGAGTATAAATCCGGAAAATGATATAGACCATTACAATATTTATAGGAGCACTACTTCTAATTTTGTTCCAAATAGTGGTAATTTAATTGCTCAAACAAGTAGTAATTCATATTATGACACAGGGCTAACTGAATATACTATGTATTATTATAGAGTCACTGCAGTAGACGAAGAAGAAAATGAAGGAAATCCAAGTGAACAATTTAATGGTACTCCTATAGATATAAAGCCACCTGGGCCACCGACCTTAATTCCACAACCAGCAATTGGAAGATTGGTGATTATATTAATACAAAAGCCTGCTGATAAAGACGTAATGTATTACAATATTTACAGGTCAAATATCAGTAGTGCAGGTCCTTGGGAGTTGATAGCAGCAAATTATAGTTCAACCTTAGAAATAACAAGTTATCCAGATGCAGACCTCCAAATAGGGACATATTATTATTATGCAATTGCAATGGACGAGAAATTTCAACAATCGGCTCCATCAAATATAATTAATAATACAATTGTTTTAGCATCGCCAATTTGGAGTCAAATAAATGATAATGGTAATGGAGACATCTTTCTGCAGTGGACAGACAATACAACAAATCCCGATGCTTTCATAACTGGATATAATATTTACAGAGATGTAATCGGTGGGACATCTCACATATTGGTAGGATATATTGCCCATAATCTAGGGACATCAACATATAATTTTATTGATTATGGTGTCCCTGATGGGCCATGGTCATATTATGTGACTACAATAGATAGATATTACAAAGAAAGTCTATTTTCATCTCCAATAAATATTACAATAAATGATACTATAAGTCCTGATCCACCAATTAATCTATTAAATTTAACCGCCGATGGTAGCGAAAATATAACATTAATGTGGGGTTCTCCTTCAAATAGTAGTTATGGGGCAGATGTAGCATATTATGAAATTTATATTTTAACTTATAACTTTACAAGCGTTTCTGGTATAACTGCAAATGCTACAATATTTGGTAGATTTAATACAACTTATTCATTCTATAATATTATGGATGGATTTTATTATATAATAATAATTGCATTTGATGAGAAAAACCATTCGAGTTCATTCTCTAACATGATAACGCTGACTGTAGATACAACAGATCCTATAATTTATCCAGATTCTATTCGATATCCCTCTACATCCGTAGTTGTAGGTAATCCAGTTGTCATCAATATAACTGTGTATGACCTTGGCGGTATAGATAGAGTCTATATAAGTTATTCAGTAAGTGGCGAATCTCCTCGAATAATTGATATGCTATTGATAATGGAATATCCAAATGGTACGCAAATCTGGAGTGGAGAAATTCCAGGCCAAACAGCTGGAGCTTCAGTAAACTTTACAATAATTGTAGTGGACAAATATGGTCATACTACTATCAGTAATTCATATGTCTATAATGTTGTTGGTGAACCATTTCCATGGATGATAATTGTTATAATTCTTGTCGCAGCTATTGGAGCAGTATCCGCAGTAATTACTATTACAAGAATGACATCAAAAGAAAAGAAAAAGGAATACGTAGCTGAAGAATTATTACCACTTCCTATTTAAACTTAAAAAAATTTAACTTCTACTTTTTCCCCTTAATTATATTCGATATTTTTTTATATTAGATCAAAATATTATTTGTTAAGTTTTCTAAATTCAAAACTTTATTAGTTTAATATATTCATTTCATTTTATTTTAGAATTAATTAATTTGAAATTGTTGATATAATTAAATTTAATAGTAAAGAAATCAAATATTAAATAAAGCTATACATAATTTCAATGAGGTAAAATAATGATAGATCTTATATCTGGCAATAACTTAGAAATAGAGATTGAATTAAATCCGAATGAAAAAAATGATGATGAGGTAGTATTGGACAGTCATTGTCTAGTTACTCCGGATACTTTTGAATTTAAAGTAATAAATAATAAGAATTTTAATTTTAAATATCGAGGTCGCATTTGGTTATTAAATAATAAGTTAATTTTCAAAGGTTATGAAATTATTTCGTTTAATTTACAAGAAGATGCATTAAATACCAATAAACTAAGACCTATCTGTAATATTGATTATTCAAAACCAATAGTAATCGAGATACCAAATTCCAAAATTGAAGAAATATTTATTGGGCATGACGAAATATTTAAAAGAAAGTATCTAATGCACCCAAAATTAAAAATCAGTTATGAAATAGACAATAAAGAAAATAATTTCTATATATTTCTGGTCAACGAAAATTTATTAGTGGATACTGCAGAATTAAATGAAAAACTTAAAAAATGGGAAGTAGAGTTAAAAAGTCGAATTCCGAGAAAATTAAGTGAGATTCCAATTGATTCTTTAGACGAATCTGAAATTATATCCGAATTGAGTAATGTATTAATAGATGACGAAGATATAGAAAAGCCCATACCAATTCAATCTGATAATAGATTTCCTGAGCCACCTCAAATTGCAGAAGCTCCACCTGAGCCACCTCAAATAATGTCATCTCCACCCGAACCCCCGAATATTTCCAAGCCTGAAACTGAAGTTCACCAAGTCATTATTGGTGGCGAAATAGATCAATTTTCAGAAATTTCAAGTCCTATGGCATCACCAATCGCTCAAAAGAAAAAAGCAAAACCAAAAATCGGGCGCGTTGTAATTGAATCTGATGAAGATGAATACTATTCTAAGCCAGCTAAAAAAGAAGTTTCACAGGTATTAAAACCAAGCGGAAATAAGAAAGATGAAGATAAAGAAAAAAATGTCTTATATGAAATATTAAAACCAGCAGAAATGGACGATGATACTTTTAAAGAGTTGACAAATATACAACCAGATTCTTCAATAACAAGATGTAAAAAGTGTGGATGGATTATTAGATACGACCAACTAAAATGTCCTAGATGTGGGGCAGATACTCTATACTAATTAATAAATAAAACAATTATCCAAATAAAATTTATTTTCTATGATTAAATGGGATTTGAAAATCTTATATGAAATAAACATTTTCTTTAACTTCTGAAAATAAATCTTAATAAAAATAGACTTTTTACCGTAATTTTAAATTTTAAAGATTTTTATTTTAAATTAAATTGTAAAAATTATCTATGAATAATAGTCTAAAAATAAAGTGGAGGAATAAATTTGGGAATGATTATTAATTGTCCTTATTGTAATACTCCTAATTATGTAAATAAAGATTCAGATGTTATAATTTGTTCAAAATGTGGAAAAATCTTTATTTTAGATAATGCGTTCCGGGCAACAAGAGAAATTTAAACATATAAAATAATTAAGTCGATCAATGAGATTTTCTCCGAATGTTTATACTCAGAAATCTATTGATAATTATAATACAGATAAACAAACTAATAAATAAAATAGGAATAGATGTATAATCAGCAAAAAATCCAAATAATGGCGCAAAAATAAATGTAAAAATTGATTTAATCAATGATTCAATGCTTAAAATTGAAGCTCGCTGGTCTTTCTCCATAACGGAACTTAAATAATCTATTATAATTGGCCGTCTTACATTAAATAATATATAAACAATCAAATAAGTAATTATGACCATAATGATCAAGTTCGATAAAGAAAAAATTCCTATTAAAAGTAAAGCAATACCAAACAAATCGAATAGGATATCCATAGAACGTTTAGTATTCTTTATTTTATAATTAAATTTGTAAGCATATTTTGATGCAAAAGATGAAATAAGATAAAATATGGTATAAAGAAACCCAAGTATCACTGATGTATAAAAATCTATTTGCTCAGTAGTAGGATTAAGTATAAAAAATAAAATGACCATTCCAAAATATAATTTCATTATGGGTTGGATATAATCTTTAATTACTTTAAAAATAGAGTCGTATATAGTCGAACTAAGTAGTGCTCTGTTTAATTTTTTATTGGAAAATACTATTTTAAGATTTTTTATACCGTTAATAAATTCTTTTAGTTTTCTTTCCTTGTATTTTTTATGTTCATTCATATATTTTGGGTATGAAGTAATTAAAATAAAGTCTATAATATACGGAATAATCGTTATCAAAAAGATGGTTCCGTTAGGTGGTAATTGAATAGCCAAAATAAATATAACGCTTAGTACTCCGGATATCGCTTCACCAATTAGTGAAAAAGACCTGGTTCTCCCGTAGACGAATGTTATATATTCTGAATAACCCTCTTTTTCAGCCCAAGTTAATATCATAGCTTTATGGGTACCTGAGCGGAATGCTTCACCCAATCCAAAAAAAAAGGACGCACCAATTAAAATTAAGAAATTCGCTGCAAGCAAATTAAATCCAAAATAGTAAAAACCAAAAGAAATACAATAAAAAATAAAACAAAATTGTAAAATTCGCTTTTTACCAAATTTATCTGATAATATACCAGATGGAATTTCAAAAGAATAGGTAGTTGCCTCAATTATCATGATTAAAATACCAATTTCAAATAAATTATAACCTAAATTAAATAATATTAATAAAAGATATGGTTCAAAAAATTTTAAGTTTTTTAAAAACCCATAAAAACAAAATTTCCAGACTAATTTGCTCTTCATTATTGCTTTATGAATTTCATTCTGTGGAGTCATTGTTAAATTTATTCATTGATCATCTATAATTATTTAATAATAATTTTAAAATCAAATTAAAAAATTTAGATTTATTCCAAAATTTGCAATTAAAGTTGAAAATAATGCACATCTAATCAATAAATAATATAATTAAAATAATATTATTTAAAATATACAAGTATTTTATGGGATAATTGGATATAAAAACATTAGATAATATAGATGATTACAATAAATATATAATATATACGAGAATCAAATTGTATTACAACTTATCACCTAAATTTTTTTGAATTTAGTTCTGAAAATAATTTCTAATTTAAACAAATAAAAAATATAAACGATAAAAATAAAATAAAAACAGTAATTTTTAAAAAATCAATATAATTGATGTATTTATAGATGGAAATCAGCAAAAAAATACAAATTTAAGAGAATATAATACTTGATATTTTTGAGTGAAAACAATGTTAAGTAAAAAAGAGAAAGACGTTCTATATTTGGTCATGAAAAGTGAGGATGGAGTATTACCAGAAGATATTGCAAAAGAATTAAATATGAAGTCTGATGAAGTAAAGACTATATTAGATGATTTAGAAGAAAAAGGATTTTTATTTTCAAAAGAAGAAGAAGAAAATTAGTATATATAAGTAATTGAAAATATAAAATAATATTAACAGAAATGTAATCGAAAAATATTAAATTAAGAGTTTAAATGATTAGGGAAAAATGAGAGAATTTAATAATGATATAATAAAGAGAAATGTATTAGGGTCATCAATCTTTAAGGACGAGTCAACATTATTATTGACCTATATACCGCCCCGGTTACCTGGTCGTGATGAAGAATTAGCGAGATTGAGCAGAGATTATAAACCATTAATTATGGAAAAGAAGGCATACAATATTAATGTTGCAATAACCGGTCCAGTTGGCGTAGGTAAAACTTCATTGGCGAGGTTGTTTGGTGAAGGTTTTATTAAGGCAATCAAACCTTATAAGGACGTTATGCTTTTTTATTTTAATTGTTATTCATTCCGGACAAAAAGCGCAATATTAAGAGAAATTACAGGGAAGCATTTTGGTATCTCAAGTAGAGGTTTGTCCGATAATGAATTATTAACGCAAATATTTAACAGATTAAAAAATGAGAACAAAAGTATTCTTTTAATTTTAGATGAAGCGTTTTTATTAGGTGGAAATGACATCTTAAGTTTGATTCATTCTTATGAGAGTTATGGGTTTGGTTATTCACCGATTTCAATGATAATAATTAGTCGTCCTGAGGAGTATAAATCATATTTGGCTATGCAATTAAAAGGGAAAATAACTGATTTAATACAGCTTGATGTTTATGATAGAGAAACATTTAAAAATATAATTGATTTCAGAACAGAATTGGCATTTAAGCCTGGTGCGATTTCTGATGACATAAAAGACTTGATAATAGATATTGTAAATGAAACAAAAAATACACGACATATGATTGAAATATTATATCAATGTGGAAAATTAGCTGATATGGAGAACAAGGAGGAAATTTCAGCTGAGATGGTAAGGGAAGCTAAGAACAATGTATATCCCGTTTTAAGACCTGAGATGTTAAATACTTTACGGACACAAGAATTGATAAGTGCTATAGGGATTGCAAAGAGGCTCAAGCATAGAGGGATTATATCAACAAGTATTATGGAATCTTACGATTATTATAAAGTAACTTGTGAGGAATTGGAAATTGAGCCACACTCTCTTAATACATATAGAAATTATATCGATGCATTAGTCAAATATGGCATTATTAACAAAATAACAAAACAAATTGGGAAGGGAAGAAGGGGGCGTCGTAGTAGACTGACTTTATTTGATATACCTGCAAAAGTTTTAGAGGAAAAAGCTTATGAACTAGTCAATCAACGTTTAAAATCGGAGAAATCATAGAGCAATAAAATCATCAAGTTTTTTTAATTTAGAAAATGGTAATTTTCCAGTTTTATATAATGATAATAAATAATTGGTATCATTTTTAAACCTATTTGGGCTCTCACATATAAGAGTACCTTTAATACCTATTTCTTTAAGAGTATTTATTACAATATCCAATGGAAAAAAAGACTTAATAAACGGAATATGTTTAATTTCACCATTTCTGTTTCGTTTAATTCCAGAAATATGCATATGGAAATAATCCATTTCTAATTCGTTTTCAATTTTCTTAATTAACGACACTATATTATTTTTAGTAATTTTTGATGGATTTTTAGCATAAAGATGCGCCCAATCAATACAAATTAAGCAATTACTTACTTTAGCAATTTCAATGAGTTCCTCTATCGTCCCTACTGCAGTAAATTTACCTGGTGTTTCTATAAATAACCTTTTAAGGTTTAAATTAGTGTTATTTTTTAGGTGTTTTCTAAATTTTTTTAGGTTATCAATTACATTAAGGACTGATTTATGTTTAGACTCTTTTTGATAGAACCCAGCATGAAAAACAACCGGACAATTCAATGATTTTGAGACATTAAGAGTTTTTAATAAATGATTAAATGAATTTTTTATTATATTAGGATTATTAGTTGCTAAATTAATATAATAAGGAGCATGTATACTTAATTTTATATTATATTTCTTGGCTAATAAATTTAATTCTATTAAATCTTGTGGATCAGGATAAAGAAAAATATCCTTAATATTCAAAAATTCTAATTCTAAGGCAGTAAATCCATTATTTTTACAATTATCAATTAATACTTCGTATTCTTTTCTAAATTGATTAGTAGGTATCCCAGCCGGCCCTATTCTCAAATTATTTTCTGTCATTATAGTTGTCATATTTAGATAATTGTATTAATGAATTACATCTTAAATTTATTAATTTAAATAAAATCGATTAGATGGAAATGAAAAAAATTCCTATTAATTATAATTAGGGAACTGTCACGGATTTTGCAAGATTTCTTGGTTTATCTGGGTCATAGCCGCATTTAATTGCAACATAATAGCTAAATAATTGTAATGGTACGATATATACAATTGGTGAAAAAGGCAAATCTATATTACGAGGTATTTCAATAAAATCATCGGATAAAGTTTTAATTGTCTGATCATTTTCTTGAATTATAGAAAATATTTTTGCTCCTCGTGCCTTCATTTCCATAACATTTCCTAAAATTTTATCATAGGTCTCATCTGGAGCTGCTACAAAAATTACTGGATAATCTTTTTCAATCATAGCAATTGGTCCATGTTTACTTTCTCCTGCGGCATAACCTTCTGCATGAAGATACGAAATTTCTTTTAGTTTTAAAGCGCCCTCCAAAGCCGTTGGATAATTAACACCCCGTCCAAGAAATAGAAAATTCTTATTTTGGTAATATTTATTTGCAATTATTCTTACTTTTTCTTCTTTAGATGAAATGAAATTTTTTATAATCATTGGGATATTATTCAATCTATTTTTAAATTCAAGAATCTCATTATTTAAAAGTGAGCCATTTAATTCCGCTAATCCCAAACTACACAGTGCTAATGAAGTTAATTGGACTGAAAATGTCTTCGTAGCAGCGACTCCAATCTCAGGGCCTGCTTGTGTATAGATAAAATAATCTGATTTTCTGGTAATATTGCTTCCAAGTACGTTTGTAATTGAGATAATTTTTGCTCCTTGTTGTTTTGCGAAATCAATTGCATTAATAGTATCTGCAGTTTCACCTGATTGGCTTATAGCTATAAGAAGGCTATCGTTATTAAGTGTATTTCCAATATATTCTCTAAATTCTGACGAAATTACTGGATGTATTTGTGTATTAGCAATTTTTGTAAACATATATTTTCCTGCTAAAGCAGCATGATAAGAGGTGCCAGCGGCTGTAATATAAATATTACCTGGAGGGGTATTATGAATATATTCTCCAAATTTTAAAATTTTATTCCAGTCAATTTTTAATGTATTTGAAATGGCAATAGGCTGTTCGTGAATTTCTTTTTGCATAAAATGAGGTCTGCCACCCTTTTGTGCCATTTCAGGTGTCCAAGAAATTCTTACGATTTTACGGTCATTAATATCAGTTTCTTCAAGGTTTGTATTGTTAATTTCTATTCTGTTACTAGTAATAGTAGCAATTTCATTGTTATTTAACATTAGAACTTTATTTGTCATTGGTAAAAAAGCAGTGATATCTGATGCACAATATATGGCATTTGAATTGATGCCGATTACCAATGGGTTTTCATTTCTCACACAAAAGATTGTATCTGGCAAACCAACATAAATAACGACAATAGCATAAGTACCCTTAAGTTCTCTAATTGTTTTTTCAATAGCCTCTTCAACTGAACTCCTTCTCACTCTTCCTTTTAAATGAGATTCAATTAAGTGTGGAATGACTTCTGTATCTGTTTCAGACTTAAAAACATGTCCTTTACTTATTAATTTATTCTTTAATTCATAAAAATTTTCAATTATTCCATTATGAACTACCGCAATCCTATCATTACAATCACAATGTGGGTGCGCGTTTATAAGATTTGGGCTACCATGAGTCGCCCATCTAGTATGTCCAATACCACAATTACCTAGTAAATCATCAAAATTTATTTTCCTATGTATTTCTTTTATAGTACCTTTATCCTTTTTAATGTAAAGCTTATTATTATAAATAGTCGCAATTCCTGCAGAATCATATCCTCTATATTCCAATCTTAATAGTGCTTCTTTTAACAATACTCCAATACTTCTATCTTCCATAAAATTTGAAGCAATTCCAACAATACCACACATAACATTCATCAAAAAATATTATTTTAATTAGTTATGTATTATTTTTATATAATATACCTTTTGTTTGATTTTCACAATTTTTAAGGTAATAATCAATTGTGTACTTCAAATTGCTTAATAAATCTTAATTTTTGTGAAATTTTTTAATGAATTTTCATTTTTGAGAAATTAAAAAGTGTTATACATTTGATAAAGATTTGAAATAATCCATTTTAATTTTTATAATACTTATTTATTTATCTTTTATATTGGTTAATAAATGATGATAGAATGATGGTTAAAAAGAAATATTACGCAAGGACACCTTATAAAATAGTAGTAATAGGTGATCCTGCTGTCGGAAAAACTACTCTGATCCAAAAATATACAAAAAAAATTTATCGCGATGAATATTTACCAACTTTAGGAGTTGAAATAACTTCAAAAGAGGCTGATATAAAAACTTTCGATGGTGTTGAGCATATCAGTTTAATTTTTTGGGATCTATCTGGGCAATTACAATTCTCAAAAGTACGGACAATTTTTTACTCTGGAGTTAAGGCTATCCTGTATATGTACGATATAACAAATCCAAGATCTTTTCAAAATATTAACTATTGGTATAAAGAAGCAATAGATAATTCAAAAATGTCAACAACTATTGGTATCTTGATTGGAAATAAGATTGATTTAGAAAATGAACGAAAAATTTCTCATGTATCAGGGTCTTCAAAAGCTCTTGAATTAAAAATGCAGTTTTTTGAAACATCTTGCAAAACACATCGGGGAGTAAATGAACTCTTTAATGCACTAATTAAATTGTTAATTAACAAGAATATACATAATATTGAATTAATACAATCAAAATAAATAAAGAGAGAAAAAAGAAACAATTTCAAATGAAATTCATTTTACTGACCATAAATGTTCTTTATGTTCTTTATCTCGTACGATTATGCCGTCTTCTTCCAGATCTGTCAGGTATCTTCTAATCGTCCAATAGGATAGTGGAAAATGCTTTTTTAATTGTTTTATTGTTAATTTTTCTTGTTCTTTTAGGAGTTGAATTAATTTTTCTTTTATTAGGTCCGATTCCGTTTCTAATTTAGTAGAACTGGAAATGAATTTGGAACTTTCTTTTTCTGCTATTTTTTTAATTTCTTTAAAGTGTTCTTCATTAATTTTGTTATCCAAAAAGACACACAATAAATCCATTTCATTTTGAAACGCTACTATTTGGAATTGATCGAATACCATCATTTTTGGTTTAAATTTACCTCCGCCGCGAAATATGACATAAAAATTTGTATAAAATTGGTCTACATCTATCATATTGTTTTTATTATAACTTTTTTTCCATCTAAGAACAGGCCCTTTTGTTATATCAAATCCAATTAAAGCTATTGTATTAATATTCTCCATTTCCATTTTAGATATCACCTAATTCGTTCGGATCTGTCCCGCATGCTATTAATAACTCTCTAATAAGTATATAATATAATTTTTCCCTATTATTTGGGTCAATCCCGACCATTGGATATGTAGGTACTCTAAGTATGTTTTCAATTCTATTTGAATTCAAGCGTCCATCAATATCTTGCTTATTTGCTATAGCAATAGTTCTTGAACCTTTAACTTTATTCAGTTTTTCTATAATCATTTTTGTTTTTAGAACATTTTGTGGTGTTGAATCGGTAACTACCACATTTAATACTGAATTTTCAACAAATTGGTCCCAATATGGTTCAAAAGAAGCCTGTCCTCCAATATCCCAGATTTTTATTTCATGTTCCTTCATTTGAATTGTTTCAAAATCAATTAACATCGTTGGCTCATAATTTAAGTCAGGTACTTTCCCTTTTAATAATGCAATCAAAGTAGTCTTCCCTACTGTTGGATAACCAATAAATGTAGTTTTGATCGAGACCAAGTTATAATCACCATCTTTAATAATTATTTTATTTTCTCGCGAAATTGCTTAAAATATCCGAGTAATATCTAAATAATATCCAAAAATCAGGTGAAAAGAAAAAATCAAAAAAGGTTCAAAAAGGATGAAAATTTTTAATTAAATGAGAACATTTTTATTAGCAAAATAAAATAAAAAAATAAACACATAACAAATTTTTAGGAAAAATTCATTTCCAATAGAAATCTTTTATTATCACAAATTTAAATTTTTGAAAAAAAAAAGAATATAAATTAAAATGGAAAAATAGTTCATTAATAGGTGATTTAGAATACCAGTTTGTCCAGAATGTGCCGGTTATATGAAATGGGACGGCAGCCAAAGAAGGTATATTTGCCAAAGATGTGGATTAGCATTAAAGTACAAAGAAATCGAGAAAATGAGAGAAAAGTACAAAAATTATATCGATGAAGCAAGAGGAAATGGCTGGAAAGAAGAGCAGCGAAAAAAAGAATATCTTAAATGGTGGCTGTCCGAAAAGAAATAAATATAATTTGTAAAAAAAATTGTATTGATTAGTGGATATCCTTTATCATGAAAATTGCTTTTGTGCCGAAATTATAAAGTTTTTTCCCTCCTTAATTAATTTTTCTAATGTTGAATCATCTGTAGATTCACAATATAATCTTAATAATGGTTCAGTACCTGATTTTCTAATTAATAACCAACTTCCATCATTTAAAACAAATTTGAACCCGTCAATTTCGATTTTTTTCTCAACTGTTAACCCTGCAAATGTGTTAGGGAGGATTTTACTTAATTTATTTAGTATTTTGTCCTTTAATTTATCGTCACATTCTATGTCTATTTGTTTAAAATAAATTTTACCATATCTATCAATTAAATCTTTTAAAAGAGCTGATAAACTCTTTTTATAAAATGCCATCATCTCAAGAATTTTCATATTCGTAAAAATACCATCTTTTTCAGGTGTATGGCCGCGAAACATCAATCCACCTGAACTCTCCCCTCCAATTAATAGATTTTTTTCTCGCATATACAGTCCAATATATTTTGACCCCACTGGTGTCTCATATACATGTAAATTATAATCTTCTGCAATTTTATCAATTAAATGAGTAGTGCTTACAGTGCGTACAGTATCACCAGTTAAACCTCTATCAAGATTATATTTAAATAAAAGCCCAAATAAATAATTTGCATCAATAAAATTACCTTTATCATCAATAATTCCACTTCTATCACCATCTCCATCACATGCCATTCCAATATCCGCATTTTTTTCCAATACAAGATTACTCAAGTCCTTTAATATCTCAGAATTTGGGTTTGGCATTTTACCTCCGAAATTTGGGTCCAAATTGTCATGAATTGCATGAATTTTACAATTTAATTTTTTCAATATTAATTTTAAATAAGTCCTTGAAGTACCAAATAAGGGGTCTATTGCAACAATATAATTTTCTTCTTTAATGCTCTTAACATCTATTTTTTTAAGTAAATTATCGATATATAATTCAGTTGGGTCAAATTCATTGAAGTTTGATGAATTTTTTAATTCCCCCTCAAATTTATTTATTGATAGATTGTTAGATTGAATTAATTTTATTTCTTTCATCAATTTATTTGTGATATCTGGCATTGCTGGGCTAGCATAATGGGGAATAAATTTTATTCCATTATATTCCGGAGGGTTATGTGATGCGGTAATCATTACTGCACCCCCTGCTTTAAAATGCAAGACCAAAAATGCAACAACAGGTGTTGGGACATCTGAATTTGTCAATTTAACTTGAATATTATTCGCAATTAATACACGACTTATTGTTTCTCCAAATAATCTAGAATTAT
The DNA here is from genome assembly GCA_005191425.1 of Candidatus Helarchaeota ASGARD archaeon Hel_GB_B. GTDB lineage: Archaea > Asgardarchaeota > Lokiarchaeia > Helarchaeales > HEL-GB-B > HEL-GB-B. The sequence goes on along the minus strand of SUPR01000069.1, from coordinate 4,371 downwards.
TTCTCGTGTCATAACCGACTAATATAGGTTTAGAAATTAATTTCTCACTTTCTAAATAATTAGAAATAGCTTGACCTACTATTGAAACATTCTGTAAATTAAAATGTTCTTTATCCATTATGGACCTCCATCCATCAGTACCGAATTCTATATCTACCAAAAAACCTGCCTCCATAACAACTTTTTATTTCTCATTTTATTTCATTAATTAATATTTCCAGCTTGGCTTCATTTACTCCTTTAAAAGAATAAATAATATTTTTTAGAAATTGATTAATTTCAGTCATATTTTTTAGATATCCTTTAACGATTAAATTTTCAATACCCGCTCCTTCATAAATGGAAACAATATTATCAAAAGAAGACAATTTTTCAACGATTTCTTGAATTTTAAAAGGATCAACAACTAATTTTAAAATCCAACCAACGCTTTGCCCAATTTTTCTGAAATCAATTTTGATGGTAAATTTCTTGATAACTTTATTATTAATTAATTTTACAATTCTATTTTTAACTGTAGTTTCTGATATACCAATTTTTTTAGCCATAGTTTTATAGCTCGACCTTGAATTATTTGCTAGATATTTTAGAATTTTTCTATCTATTGCATCTAATATTACTTCTTTTTCTTCTAATTTAAACATTTTTAAACCATTTCCTAAAAATAATATTTATTATTTTGTAAAATGACCCAATTAAATATAATTTTAAATAAAAAATTGTAAATTTAAGGGTTTTTGAAATTTTACGTTATGTCTTTAAATGGTTCACTTATCAATTAAATTATAACTTTTTAAATCAATTATTAATTTATGGTAAAAAATTATTAAATATTTAATGGTCTAACTAATATAAACAATATTTTATAAATTAATTAGGAATAAAAAAAGAAATAGAATAATCTTGTTGAGAAAAATGTATGATATAATAGTAATAATTTCTTACTTCCTTCTAACTTTAGCATTTATCTTTATGATAGTCATTTTATCGAGTCAAATATCGAAATCCTATAAAGACCACAATAAAGAGAGTTTTTACAGTATCATCCTCGCAATAATTATTTTAATCACATGTCTTATATTATTTTATTATTTTAAATTAATCACTGTATATCCTACTGATGTTCTTGTTATATTAATAATATCGATTCTTTTTTCATTTTTTGGGATATATAATTTGCTTGCTATAATTTATAAAAAACTTAAAAAAATTAAAAATAATCCCTCAAAACAAATAAAATCGCTTGGGGTAACGCATAAAAATTTCGAATTTTTAAGGAAAATATTCCATTTTATCATTTTTTTTGGAATTTTAATTTTTTTATATGTATCTATTCTTATCTTGAATTATATGTATTTAAATACTCATGACATTATGGTATACGAGATTTTAATCAATTTTCTAGGCCCAAATTTAAAAGACCCATTAAATCACTATGACTCTTTTACAAACTTAGCTCCAGCCAGTGTTTTTTTGTTAAGTTTTTTTCTTGTGGCATCTATTTTAATGTTGATGAACGAAGGTGCTAGATTGAATAATAAATTACATTTTCCATTTTCGAGCTCGGCAAAATTGTTTGTTAGAGAAAAAGAATTTATGACTTTTGCATCATATATTTATTTTGCAATTGGAATGATTTTTTCATCATTACTTTTATCAACCCTTCCTATTTTAGCAATCTTAGCAACTTTATCCTTTGGCGACAGTTCATATGCATTAATTGGGAAACGATTTGGGTGGCATAAAATACCATTTAACAATGTAAAATCCATCGAAGGGTCTGTTGGTGGGTTTATTATTACATTTCTTAGTACAATGATTTTTGTAGGTCTAATATATGGATTAATTGCAGCATTAATTTTTACTCTAATAGATATAATTAGCCCAAGAATTCCAATTTGTGATAATATTTTCGGGCCGACTTTTATTACTATTGGATATTATCTTGCTGGCATGTTTAATTTATTTATAAATGGCCCGATTTTATTTTTTCTTTAACTTTTTTAACAATGATGGTCTAATTGTTGTAGTTCTATGGTTTAATTTTAAAAAAATTATACATTAATCTATTTTGATTGATTTCCACTTTTTAAAAATATTTATTTAAGGAATCTTTTCAATAATAAGTAAATATTTAATATATATCGATGAGTAAATAATCGTTAATAATTTAAAAAGATTTGAAGTCTTTTAATTTAATTATTAAATTTAATGGTTGATTTCAATGAGTAATGATTGTTTCTTTTATACTGAAGAGGAAAGACAATTTAAAGAAGAACTCAGACCTTGGCTAGAAGAAAATATCGCTCCTTTAGTCAAACCAGCAATTACTGGTGACTATGATAAAGTAAGACAAGCATTGAAACTTATGGCTAAAAAAAATTTATTAGGGTCAATTCATTCCAAAGAATACGGGGGCACTGAAAAAGGTGTGGCATGGGAATCTATAATTGCTGAAGAAAGTGCAAGAATAAACGGGGCTATTGAAATGACTAGACTTGTTTCAGCAACTTTATTTGGTGTACCTATTTCAAAGCATGCTAAACCTGAATTGAGAAAAAAATATATTCCAAAAATAATTAAAGGCGAAATGATTGGCGCAATAGCAATGACCGAGAAAAATGCCGGTTCTGATTTAACAAGAATGCAAACTAGAATTGATAAGGACGGCGATGATTATATAATCAATGGAAGTAAGCGGTTTATTACAAATGGTGGGAAAGCAGATATTCTGTCCGTTTATGGTGTTCTTGAAACATTGGACGAAAAAAATCCGAGGAAAAAAATTACAGGTTTATTAGTAGAATCAAAAACACCTGGTTTTAAAGTAGTAAGAGAATTTGATTTAGCAGGTATGGAGGGAGCTTCTGTAGCTGAATTAGAATTTAAAGACGTGCGAGTTCCCCCTGAAAATCTTCTGGGAAAAGAAGGCCAAGGTTTCTGGATTCTTATGGACGAATTAGTTGTAGAACGTATTGGAATGGCTGCTGCATGTGTAGGCCATTCAGAGGCGGCTTTTGACCGTGCTATGAAGCATGCTCAAGAAAGAGAGCAATTTAAACGCCCCATTTATGGGTTTGAAGGAGTCAGTTTTAGGCTTGCAGGTGATTATAGTAAAATCCGGGCTGTACGGCTCCAAACTTTAGAAGCTGCAAGGTATGTCGATGCCGGTGATGAAGTTACTGCTCCTATTGCATCGTCCATGGCTTTTGCAAATGGGACTGAAATGGAACTTTCAGTGACAAATCATGCATTACAAACACTTGCAGGTGAAGCAATAACTGATAGGACTGGACTGGTTATGTGCGCACACCGTATGGCACCAGTAATGTGGGTAGTCGGTGGTACAACAGATATTCAAAAATTTATAATTCAAAGAGAATTAGTAAAAAGAATAAAAAAATAAATTCGGATTTTATTTTTCTTTTTTTTTAATTATGTATACCTCCTTTTACAAATGAACTGTATTTTTTGTGATAAAGATATTATTTTAACTGTAATTGATTTTTTTCTTACTTTTAATTATCTCTAATTATGCTGACTGTTTATTCAAAAGAATTAATTGTTTTGAAATTTTTTTTATGCGCAAAAATTAGTATAATTTAATATGGGCCGAACTGTTCCGACTTTTAGGATGGCATTAGAAAAAGAGATTCTATTTTGGAGAAAAGGGTATGGGACTGCTCTTAGAAAAGAGGACAAGAGCATACTTGATATAATACTTAATAGTGCACGGCTTCATGGGGATGCAGGTTCAATATCTAACAGGCCCGTCATATTCGAGGTTATGGTGATGAATGTATTACTAGAGCAGCAAAAACAACTCTTGGAAGTACAAAAACAAATAATAAAACTCCAAGAAAAGTTGGAAAAAACTGAATATCAAGAGAAATAGTATTAATATTTTTTATAATTTTTTCTTTATATACTTGAGTTTTTCGTATTTTATTAAATAAGTTCCTTCCGTTTGAAAATCTAATGAATTTTTATTTTTGATTGATGATATAAACTTAACAAAAAAATTAACAGCTTATTTATTTAACGAATTGTGTTTAAACAATTCAATTATTACGAAAAATCGTGTAATTTAGGTCCTATTAATGCCGGATTATTGATTTAAAATAAAATTATAACTCTTAAAATATAAAAACTCCATCTGAAATCGAAGTTTATTCTTGAATTCATGGTTTTTCTTTATTTTTAAATAAATTAGATATTTTATATTATCTTAATTTATTTAGATTGCCTTATTTTTTCGATTTCTTTTAAAGTGAATTGAAGTCCGAACCTATTGAGACTTTCTTTTTTTGGGATTCCGTTGTTATCCCACCCTCTTAGTGAATAATATATATTTAACAAATTTTCGAATCT
>SUPR01000006.1 GCA_005191425.1 Candidatus Helarchaeota ASGARD archaeon Hel_GB_B | reverse complement strand
CTCACAATATAGTAAAATTAAGTTTTCATTATATGGACCTATAGTAGAATCTGGATACTCCGCAATAAAAATCGCATCAAAAGGAAATTCAATTGCTTTCAATTCTGATGGTAAAAATTTCTTTTTTAATTCAAGCGGAGCTTTAAATAAACAGACCATTGCTCGCATTTTAGGATAAATATATGGTGGTGGTGGATAATGGCCACATTGTCTTGGCATTGAATAATCTAAAACTTCATATTTAGCCAATTTTCAATCATCTCCAAGATCAAATTTTGTAAATAAACTTCTATCTGTCTTTTCTGTCAAATCCGCAAGCATCATAGCAGCTTGACTATATTTCATGGCTAACGACATGTCACCTTCTAACTGTAAATCACCACTCATTAAGGCTTGTACTGGGTTCATTTCTTTAAATGCCAATTTTTTCCAGATTAACATCGGTGCTTTTAAGATCATACCTGGCTCCTGAGGTGGATCTTCACCCGGCTCAAGGAGTTTTATTCCAAGACACTTTCCATCCTTTAAATCTAAAAAACTTACAATTTCAAAATTTATTTCTCCACTTGGTAGCATTATAAATAACATTGACCCTTCAAAATCAATGCCCCACCCCTTAGCTGCTTCTTCATATTCTGGAGATTCGTTTAATACTTTACAATATTCTTTAGTCCATTTTTGCCCTATCTCTTTAATATCTTCAAAAGAAACCATTTAAATCGCCGTCCTAAATCTAAATATATGATTTTTAATACTATAAAATTTGGAAATTTAATTTTTAAAAATCTGATTTATCTAAAATATTAACAAAATTCTTTATAAATCTAATTCAATACTTTTTATAAAAATTTTAAATGGAAATTTATGTATGGCATTTCATAAATTAAATAACCTTTATTTGATTTAAAAATACAGAATAACTAAATTATATATATTATATTATAATCTATTTCTTATTATGAGTTGTTTTTATTGTTTAAATTTTCTAAAAAGTTTTCATTTAACTTTATTCTATTAATAAATAAATAAAAAAATAAAAAATGGAATTTGATGGATAAAACCTAGTTAAGGGGTTGGAGGGAGGGGGATTATTAATTAAATTGAAAAAAAGAAGATAAAATGGTCTTATCTTTCATCTTCCATTTTCATATTAAAACCTTTCCATTTAAAATTACCTTTTAATAGACCCATTTCCTGTCTTATCTTTTTGAAATTACTTTATTGATTGAAAATAAATTGAATTTTAAAAATTACATTTTCTATTTCTTTTAATATCTTATTATTAAGATATGTTCCATTAAAATAATGATCTTTGAAAATATATTCTAATCTAAACAATTTATATAGATATTCCAAAAATCTATAATGAATTTTCAGTGATTTTATATTACTTTTTTCGAAATTATTATTGCTTTTTTTGAAAAATATACTCAATAAAAATCTTCTTTTATGCTTTTTAAGTGGAATTTCTTTCAAAAATATTATTCCATTTTTTGTATTTAACATTAAAAAATTAATGTCTGCTAAATTAAGATTACCTTTAAATTTATTCAAATTAATATTTAGTGATGATGAAAATACTGTAAGTATGTCTTTATTTATTGAATCATTAATAAACTCTGATACTAATAATCCGTTCTCATCAATTATTAGGCAAGCAGATATATTTTCCTTATTACCCAATTCTGATAATATTTTTGTTAGAGCGATATGTCGATTTTCATTTGAATTGTATTTATTAAATTTAGAATTAAACTTTTTGTGATTCTTCATCATTTTATAATACACTCTCTGGATTTAATATAAAATCTCCTTTTTGATTCTTTAAATAATCAGATATTTTTTGTTTAGTTTCCTCTATTTCAAATAATATCAGACCAACATTTAATTTAGATGGAAAAAAAACTAACAAAATTATATTATTATAGACCAAGGTAATAATAGTTGTTAACCCATTTTCTTCACTATCAAGTTCTGTTTTAATTAAAATTTGATTTAATTTTTGTTTAGTGAGAAGATCGACTAATCGTTCTGACATTGATAATATGCCGGCTGTAATTGCTCCAATTTCCATATTTTGCATAAGATCATTTGAATTACTATTTTCATCATCTCTGGTTATTAAAAGTCCATCTTCTGTTATTAGAATTGACCTTGAAATACCACTATTTATTTTTAATTCATTTAAAAATTTTTGTAAAGGTTTTTCAGATATCATTGAATCTCCTCTTTTATTAAATAGTTTTGATAATCTTGTTTAATTTCTTTTACTATTATTCTTAATAATCGAATAAGAGCTTCTTTTACTCCAAAATTATTTTTTGCTGATCCTCCGAATGTTTCAAATTTTATGAGGTCTGAAACTTTTTCAGGGGGGAGAGCAATTTCTAGGTCTTGTTTATTTGCTAACACAACTAGTGGAATAGATTTGCCTAAAAAACAACGAGATTCTTCAATTAATGTTAAAGCATATCCTATTGATCCAGGATCTGAACTATCAATTACAAACAATATGCCATCACTTCCTTTACTTACAATATTTCGCATATCTTTAAAATGTAATTGTCCAGGACTACCCTTTAATTCAATAAGTTTACAGATCCAATCTTTATATTCATCACGTTCTTTTTCAAATTCAAACCAACTCATTAAAATACCATCTGTATTTTCTCTTGGTCGTGCCCAAACAAGATGTCCTAAATCAAATCCAACTGTTGTTGAAGATTCTTTTCCATAATATAATTCCCGTAACTTTTTTTCTATTGACATAGCGTTTGGATCCAGAGAATGAATTAAAGTAGTTTTCCCTGCTTGAAAATACCCACATACATAAATCTTATAATCATAAGTTTTTCCTTTTTTAATAACCATTTTATTTTACCTACTCAAATAAAAAATAAAAAATAAAAAGAAAATTTGTAAATTTATCCAAGAGTCATTTTTATTTTGTTTATTGCTTGTTCAATTTCAAATTGTAGTAATCCCTCTTTAGCATCGCTAGGTGCCATAGTAATTAATACTGCATTTTTCATTGTATGCATTAGAATTAATTTATCTGTACCATTTAATACCATTTGATTTAGTTTTCCAGCCCCTAAGGTATTACTCACTTTAGCACCAACTGAGCCTAAAGCTGCTGCCATCGCAGCAATAGCTTTTTCATCTGCATCTGAATGTAATGCGCTAGCAAAAACCTGTCCTCTCGGTGAAACTATGGCACTTCCTTCTATAACACTTTCCTTTTCCAAATCTTTCAAAATTTTAATTAATTTTTCAGATTTTGCACTCATTTTCATCACATTTACTTCTTTTCAAAATCATTACAAGAGGATTGTGAATCAATATTAACATAGATTTTCTTTTTTTCACACCATACTTGTCCATTCGAATTTTTTGTTCCTACAAATTTACAATCCAAACAATTTCCCATTTCACATCACTCCAATGTTATTGTGAATTGAGAAGAATTTTCTTCCGGAATGAATTCATATTTTTGTATTATACAATTTTTTCCTGTTTTCTCTTCGAGAAATGAGCTTAACATTGAAATAATCGGACTAGCTGGTATATAATCGTTAGGCCTATCTCTTAATAGTATTTTATCTGCTTGATTGAGAATGCTATCCCCTGTTTTTAAAGTTAAATTTGTATCGCTTATCTCAATAATCTCAGTCTTTTGACAAATTCCTGTTTCTTTAATTCTTTCACTAAATGATTTAATAATATCTTGAATATTATCACCTGTTATATCTAAGGCAAAATCATCTTGAATTATATGTGCAGCTTTTTCTTTGAATGCTCTGGCCATTTGAGCATTAATAAGTTGCGAATCTAGACCAACATTTTCTAGCGCCTCATTATATGCAACTACAACAAAATTCAGAAAATCTATTAATTTTCTCATTTCCATGATAATCACCAAATTACTATGTAATTTTTTTTATTTTTTTAAATTAGATATGATTAATTTTGAATAAAAAGGAAATTTAAATAATAATGTTTATTTTCTTCTGTCAAATTAAATTGGTAAAACATATTATATCAAATTCGATAACTCAAAAATTTTCAAAAAATAATTTTCAAAAAATCTTTAAAATAAAAAAAATTTAGATTGGCGATATCTCGTTTTAGATCAAAAATTAATACGGATTATAATCTATTCATAATAAAATAAATTTTATAATTTTTAAATCGTTTCTTTTTTATTCTATTTCGCATAATTGATCAAAAAAATTTATTAAAATAGGCACATATGGGTTTTGAATATTTAATTTAAAAATTCTTCTATATTCTGAAGGGTTTTCTTCTATTAAAACACCATTTTCTACCAATTCATTAATTCTTCTTGAAACTGTTCCAGATGATATACCTGAACGTCTTCCAATTTCTCGTACATTAAGCCATTTTTCACGATTTTCTTTCTTAAGAAATGTATTAAGTATTAAAATTACACTATTATTACCAAAAATTTTATCCAACATACAAGCACGATTTTTAATTTATTCACTGATTTTTTTCAATTTTCCAATATTTTTTTCATTTTTGAAAATTTGTATAAAATATTTGTAATGTTGCAATATCCGGGCAAATGACGAAATTCGAAACACTTAAATATTTCATAATGATAATTTATTCATGGATTAAAACTTTATAAAAGATTTTAAGTAAAAAAAGATAATTTTCACAAATAAAATTTTAACAAAATTTAATTTTGATAAATATGTATGCTAATAAATTTTTGTTAAGTGATAATAATTATTATAAATTAATAAGTAAATTAAATGAAGATGAAAATCATAATTTAAACAAATTGATTTATAAAGAAACAAGTTTTTTAGAAAAAATTTATTTTTCTTATATGAAAGATATTAAAAATTTAATTGAACAGAATATTCAAGAGATTGAAAAACATTTTGATACAATCTTATTTGTCTCAAGTAAAAACTCTAAAATTATTGATAAATTTGAAAAAATAACAATAAAACCAGTATATAGAATTGATTTCGATTATTTTAAAGAAAATGATGTATATTTTTCTAACTTGAAAAATGTAGAAAAAAAAGTAGACTTAATTTTAAAAAAAAATCATAAACAGAATAATATTTTATTAGTTTTTAGTGAATTAATTAAATTTTTAGATTATTATGATTTTCAATCAATTGAGAATTTTTTTCATTCAATTAAATATAAATTAAATAAAACTAAATTTACACTGGTTTTTTTGATTTATGAAAATTTAAATTCAATGAAAGAATCTCAACAAATCAAATTTAATAAGATAATGTCTTCATTAATTGAATTTCCTTATTCTAACATTATAGATTTATTATCACATCCAATTAGAAGAATTATTATTAAGCTATTGATGCAAAAAAGTTCTCTAAATTACAATGAAATATTTTATAATATTCCTCTTGTAAGATCTTCAAATTTAGCTTACCACATTAAAATTTTATTAAAAGAAAATATAATTTCAAAAAATGGCCGATTATATAGTCTTACACAGAGAGGTCTTTATATCTGTAATTTAATCAATTTATTAGAAACCTTGAGTTTGGTAGATCCTGGATCTTCTATAAAAATAATGTGATTATTTTTTTGTTTTTTATCATCGAATATTTTATTTTAACCAAATCAAATTTTCATATTAAAAAGTTAAAATTTATATAAAAAATTTATATTTTCTAGTTTCCAAAAATCAATTTAATTTTTCCTAATTATATTTAAAATAAATTTAGAAATTAATAACTTTATTGTATTAGTCCAAAAAAGTGAATTTGTTATTATTTATTTATTTCAAAAAGTGAAAAATATCTATTTGATTAAATTTAAATTTTCATAGATAGCTAAAATATTGCTTAAAAAATAAAAGACATGGTATATTTAATTACAATTTTGTTAAGGTGTTTATTAGATGCGATTTATACAAGAAAAGTGTACAAGATGCGGTGAATGTTTATATAAATGTAATTATTTAGATTTAGATTTAGAAGAAGCAAAGAAGGAAATAATAAATTTGATAGATTTGGGTGATTCATTTATTTTATCGGAATGTGTAACTTGTTATGCGTGTAATGAGTATTGTAAAGAGAATGCAAATCCTTTTGATTTAATTGCAAGTTTACAGGAAATAAATAATACATTTAATATTGACAAAAATTTGCTTAAAATGTTAGAGAAACAATATGAGCCATATGAATTTACATTAAATTTGGAAAACAAGGGTCCTTTAATGTCTCAATGTGCGTTTTTTAAAAGTCATAGTAAATTATTTAAAGGAGATTTATTTGAAAATTTAACTTTAATAGGTGGAAGGTCTGTTTTTTGTAATTTGATTTATTTGCATACTGGTCAATATAGCCTGATAGAAAAAAGGGCACCATTGATTGTTGAAAATGTTAAAAAGGCGTTAAAGAACTTTATTAGCAAAGAATTGATCTGTTTTCATGACGAATGTTATCTTTTTTTTCAGAAATTTGCACCTGCATTTGGGATAGATGTTCCATTCAAGCCAATTCATCTATATGAATACCTTGTGAGATATTTGCAAAAAAATAAAGAAAAAGTAAATTTACTTAAAATGAAAATAGCATTTCAGAGATCATGTTCAACGAGATTAACACCTGAGAAAGACGATTTTTTGGACGAGATTTTTAGATTGATAGGTGTAGAACGTGTTAAAAGAAAATTTGATTATGAGAATGCAATGTGTTGTCAAGCACCGTTATTAGGTTTCTTAAATAAAAAGGAATTAGCTATCGAGAACCAAAATAAAAATATTAAAGATGCTCTTGACAATGGAGCTGAAGCGATGATATTTATATGTCCAATGTGTTATGATACTTTAAAAGCCCAATGTGAAAAGAATGGATTAATACCTTTATTTATAACTGATTTATGTCGAATTGCATTAGGAGAATTATCAATATCTTAGATTAAAGATATATATTGAATTAAATTTAAGTCAGATACAGATTTTCATTGAGTTTTTTCCCTTATTATTGTAATACTTAATCTTTTTATGATTAATTTTCAAAAAATAAAAATTTAATTAATTAAATTAGCAAAATTACCAATAGATTTTATAGATTTTTTGTGTATATTCCAATATTGTTTAGAAATCATAAAAATCATATATTTTTTCCCAAATTATAAGTCATTCAAAATCAAAAATCATTTATATATATAATACAATAAAGAAAATGAAGATGATTTAAATGGTCCAATCATATGTAAGTCAATATTTCGATACAAATGTGTATTTATTTATTTCAGTAATAATCATTGAATCAATTTTATTGATGATTGTCCTTTATAATTATAATAAAAAGAAGACAAAATATGATGGAACGACAAGAAGAAATATTATTATTTGGGGGTATTTTTTTCTAATAATAATAATAACATCAATTATAATATTGATATGGAAAATTAATTATAATTATTGGGATTATGAGATTAAAGATATTGTAGAAAGAATATCTAATATATTAATTTTTTTGGCTTGTTTAATAAAAGTATATGATGTAGAAAAAGTATTAAATGAATCAAAAAATTATAAAGGTTATTATTTTTCTATTTTGATGTTAATTGTAATGATAATAATGGTCTTTATTTCTCCATCATTATTAAAAACATTTAGTATCATTCAGATTATCTTTATTATTTTCATATTTGCTGGATTTTCGATATTTCCAATTATTTATTTATATTTGGCTGTAAAATCAGGGGGGGAGGTTAGGTATAATTCATTAAAAGTATCGGCAGGTGCTGTATTTATTGGACTTGGATTTTTATTTAGATATGAAAATTTAATTGGATATTTAAACATTAATCCCATATTAGATCAATTAATTGATTTTTTAAATATTACATCGCCGATATCAATAATTATAGGGATAATTCTAATATTTTGGAGTTTCTTAAATGTTCTTAAATTAAAATAATTGAGATAATAAAAATAAATAGGGACAAATGGTAAAAAATACATTTAAAATAAGTTAAAACTAGTTTTATTAATGAACAATTAAATTTATGGAAAAATAATTAAAGAAAATAAGATTTCAAAACAAAATTCTATTTAGGATTTACTAACTTAACTCTAAATTCACAAAAATTATCTCCACTTGGCATAGACTTGAGTAATTCTAGTTCAAAACCTTCATTTAATATCTTAAACCATGTTGGATATATCTGTTTATCTACTTCATCACATCTTACTACTTGATCTCTGTTTGATTTTACTAAATTATTATACCAGATGCAATTTTTAACAATAATTTTGAATTCTTTCTCTGAAACTTTACTGATTATTGCATTAGTACCTTCTAAATCATAATAAATTTCTAAAATTCTGATAGCTTCATCTATTGTGCAATTATTTTCTATATTTTGTTGTTTTTTAAGTCTCTTCATCATAATTTTTCCAAAAATCTTCCAAACCTCACAATCAATATCAAACGTTTTTTTAAAGCCAAATCTTTTTTCACATTCTAAAAACCAAATTCCATCGATTGTTATAAAGATATCTTGAAGTTGTTTAATTTTTAATCGATATTGGGAACTTTTATTCATTATAACGCCACTTTTTTATTTATTTAATTAAATTAGTATTAACATATTCAAAAAAATTTCTATCATTCTTATTTTTCAGTGGAATTATTGAGTGCCATCAATTCTTTAATTTTTTTAAGAGATATATTAAAATCATCACTTATAATTTTAAGTCCATTGAGTCGGTCTAAGGATATTTCTTCTTGAATGTCCAAGATATTTGAGAAATTACGTTTAATTGCATTTAATTTTGCATTATCAATCATGAGTTTAAGTGATGCACCAGTAAAACCTTCCGTCATTCTTGCTAATTCATGAAAGTCAATTTTATCATATAAAAATTCATTTTTAGTCAAATTTTTTAAAATTTCAAGTCTCTTTTTTTCGTCTGGTCTGTCTATATTTATCAAGATATCAAATTTTCCAGGCTGTAATAGTGAGGGATTTACTGCATTAATATCATTAGTTTCACCAATTAAAAATATAGTATATTTTGGATCAATTTTATCTATTAATTCGAGAATTAAGGAAATGACCCTTTTTTCAGGGACTAATATATTATTAGGATTATTCGGAGCAAGTAAATCAATATTTGGGATATGAATTATAGTTGGTTGGTTATTTACAGCCTCTCTAAAAATATCTATTAACTTTTTTTCAAATTCCTCGGCATATTTACCAAAAATATCTAAAAAATTGAGCGAAATAAAATTAACTGCCGTTTGATCTACTATTGATTTTATTAAAGATGTTTTACCACACCCAGATGGGCCATATAATAAAATTCCTTTGAATTTTCTAATATTTAGATAGTCATAGATCTCGGGGTGATTAATTGGTATTTCAATGATTTCTCGTAATTCTCGAATTTTATCATTTAATCCTCCGAGATTTTCATAATTATTTAGGTCATCATCCGAATTCAAATATAATTGTTTTTTATTTATAATATTTATATTTGTATTGGTAGAAATTACAAGAATACCTTTTGGTAAAGTCTTTTTTACTCTAAAAATAATTTCTTTATTCAGTCCAATAGTAACTAAAACAATATCTCCTTCAATTATTGGATAATTTATCAATTTACTTTGGATAAATCTTTCCAGATAATTGTCTTCCTTTAGTTTCATATTTATGGGCTCAAGAACAACTGTATTGGCATTTTTTGTAAATGCTTTCCTGATAGACACTTTTTTTCCCACTTCTACCTTAGCATTAGTCATAGTCCATTTATTTAATCTAATAATTTTTTTTTCTTGGTCTTCCGGATATGCTGGCCATGCAACGCAGCATGTTGTCCTATTTCCTGAAATTTCTATTATGTCTCCTGTATATATCTCTATACTATTCATAGTATCCTCATTAACTCTAACTATATTTCGATTATCGTCCCGACTTCTAGCTTGTGCCACTACAAGTTTGATTTCTTCGTTCATTAAAATCACTATTATTTTAAATTTGCGTCTAAATATCTGATTCACAAAATTTTATAGAAATTTTTTAAAAAATTAGAAAATTCTATTTAAATCATTTACTATTCACATAGATATTTTGCAATGGAATTAAGAAAAACTAAGAACGAAATAATTTATAATTTAATTATATTTGAGTTTTTTTAATTTCCGTTGCTTTCATTATTTTAATTTTTAATTATCTCAATTTATTTTAAAATAAAGAAATCATATAAAATCATATATATTATTTAAATAACTATATATTTTACTTTTTATGATTTTTATTTAATAAATTTATAATATTTAGAGTAATATCACAAAAATAAATTTGTAATTGAAGTGAATTTAGGCTTCAAAATGGGTAATCTATCTTAAAAATTGTTATTACAAGACGTAAAAATTTTAAATTACATTATTTTGATGATGTTTAAAATAATAAAGATTTAAAAATGCTTTTGCGGCTCGTTCTATACTTGGGAAAATTGGTATAGAATATTTAATAAATTTCTCTTTTAATTTTTCTCGTTGTTTTATATTTGCAAAGGGTAAAGACATTAAAAATGGTTTTTTATAATTTTTACAATGATTGAATATTTTTAGAATATTTTGAAAATAGATTTCATATCTCTCATCAAATTGACGGGGTGCATATGTTTCGAAAATTACTCCACCAATATAGGGCTCGCTAATAGCTAACTTACATATTTCAGAAAATTTTTCAGATCTTCCAATCCAAGGTAGGTCAAGAGGGTTTGAAATACTCCCAATTGAGATCATGGATTTCATTTTTGTTTTAGTCGGTTCTTGGATTTCTGGTACCTTTATTCCCAGATTTATAGTCCGATCAACTCCCAATACAGCTTTACCGCCGCTCCAAGTAATTATAAGAAGACTTTTTACAGTTGGGTAATATTCTTTACAAAAATAAAAAGCAATCGTAGAATCGATGAGTTCTTCATATGTTTCTATTTTAATGGCATTTGATTGCTTAAAAATACAATTCCATAAGTTAGAATTCGATGCAATTGTCCCAGTATGAGATGATACAGCTCTTTTACCATCGGATGTGGTCCCTCCTTTTAATAATAATATTGGTTTTTTATTTTTTTTAAGTATATCAATTAATATTTTACCCTCCAATTCATTGAACCGAGAAAAACCCTCGAAATAACCGGCAATTATATCTGCCCTATCGATTTCGCTAAAATAAGAAATAAAATCGGAAAACTTTAAGCTAATAGAATTTCCTATACTAGCAACATTATGAAAATTTACCCCATAGTCATTAGTCCGGATAACATATCGTGTAGTTAAATCTCCGGAATGAGATACAAATGAAACGCATCTTTTTTTGCATTCTTCTTTTGAAAAATATGGGCTATAAGAGAGTCTACCTTCAGTGGAATAAATTCCCATGCAATTCGGTCCTATGGCTTTTGTATTACTATTTTTCAATAAATTGTAAATTTCATTTTCAATTTCAATACCTTTCTCATCATATTCTCCAAGTCCAGCTGAAAATATGTGTAAATTAAAAAATTGTTTTTCTATACATTTTTTTATTACGTCAATCAGTTTATTTCGATTAACAGCTATTATTGCGAGGTCTATTTTGTCAGGTATTTTTGAAATATCTTTAAAGCATTTAATTCCAAAAATATTATCTTCTTTTTTAGAAACCAAATATAGATTACCCTCAAAATTTCTTTCAATAATGCCTTGAATGTACCACGGAATTTTAGTAGATGCCTCAATTATAGCAATTGATTTTGGGTGAAATAATTTGTCAATATACTCTTTTATTTTCAAAATATCACCAGAATAAAAAAAATAGATGAGATTTTTAAATTTATTTTTCCCAGCGTCTTCTTAACCATTTTGGGAGGATAAAACCAAGGTACACAAATAACTCGCTCAAAACTACGAAAATCCAGGCAAGATAATAAAAAATAGTAAATGCTCCGCCAAATCCAGGAGTTATTATTTCATCAAGAACAAAAAAAATGTTAATAAATAACATAAAAACTCCAGAAAGTCCTATAAATTGACTTCCTCTTTTAATTACCATTTTGTTAGTCCTTGAAGCACTGCGAAATGAAATAAATGCCATATAAATTGTAACAAATAATGTACATAATGCATTAAAACTCCAAATATCCGTAAAAATTTGTTCTGCATTTGTTCCAAGATAAGTTATTGTAAATGATAACCAAGACATTGAAATTATAGCAAATGCATTAATTATTAAATAAATTATTAACAGAACTTTACTTTTCTTAAAAAAATTCTGGAGAAAAATCATCAAAAACGAGTTTCCTATAGCAAAACAAGTCAATGCTATAACTATAAAAAAATCTGGTACATAAGTTGGTGCAGTATATGAATAGAAAGTCCCTGTATTGATTAAATCCATAAATTTTACAATTCTTCCTGAAGATGTGAAGACACCACTCAATATCCACCATATCATAGTAATTGCCATATAAAGCCTTGGTTTAGTCCTATTTTTCAAATATTTATATATAAATAATCCCGAAATAATTATAATACCGGAAGAAATGCAAATTTCAAAAATCATTGCAAAAAATATATTCCAACCAGAAATCATTTTTAATCATCTATGAATTATTAATATTTAACTATTATAAAAATTAATTTAATTTTGTTGAAGATGGTCTTGATTTTATGAATTACAGTAAAGATGATAAAACCAAAACTAAACTCTATAAATTATTCCAAAAAGCAATGCGTCTTTATAGAGATGAAAAATGGGATAAAGCATCTGAAATTTTTAAAAAAGCTGGATACTTAGCAAACCAGATAAATGATAAAACAATAGAATCAGACTGTATTGAATATATAGAAAAATGTATGATAAATTTACAAGAAAAAATTGATAAAGAAAAAGAAGAATTAGAAAATTCATTTTCTAAATTATATGAATAAAAGATTTGTCCATTTGATTTCATATATTTAGTTCTAAATTGTTTTATTTTTAAATATAAATTTTTTAAATTTAATTTATTAATGCATTTTTCCTTAAATTTTCAGTAAATTATAAATATAAGAATATATCACAATATTATTTTGTTTTTATT
Organism: Candidatus Helarchaeota ASGARD archaeon Hel_GB_B; assembly: GCA_005191425.1. Taxonomy (GTDB): domain Archaea; phylum Asgardarchaeota; class Lokiarchaeia; order Helarchaeales; family HEL-GB-B; genus HEL-GB-B. The sequence goes on along the minus strand of SUPR01000006.1, from coordinate 50,265 downwards.
TTCAAAAAGTTGTGAGAAGATAAAATTGACTGAAAGTGTTTATAAAATTATAGAATTAGTAGGCTCTTCTGAGAAATCTTGGGAAGATGCTATGAAGAATTTAATCGATGAAGCATCAAAAACTCTTCGTGATCTTAGGATTGCAGAAGTAGTAGAAATGGATGTAAAAATTGACAAAAATAAAATAGTTCTTTACCGAGTAAGAGCCAGACTTTCATTTAAATATGAAGGAAAATAAATTATTTAGAAGTAAAAGTTAAATTCTAAAAAATTTTCCACTTTTTTTATTATAAAAAGTTGTGAAATATCTCCAAATTTTATATTCTGGAATATATCATTAGATTTTCTTATTTACGGTAGATATAAATTACATTTACTTCTTTTTAATATTTTTCTAATGTGTTTTAGAAATTCAATTAAAAAATAGAAAAAATTAATAAGAAATCTTAAATTTTAAATCATTTTTTCAAGAAAATATATAATAATCCAAAAGACATTATCGCTAAAAATGCGTATAGTACTTCAAATCCAGGAATTGCCGCCGTGATGGGCATATTTTGAACATTAACCATGACAATATCATAATTCATTAGATCATATTTATCAGTAACTGTTAAATTAATTACGTGAACACCTAAACCCAAATTATCAATATTTAATGTCAATGTATCATCCACTAAATTTCCTGAACTATAAGATTGTCTATTTTCAGTTATTGTTCGTGATTTATGTAATTTAGTAATAACAGACCATTTAATTTCATTACCTGTAGTGCCTCGAATTATTGTTTTATCTTTTGGTGAACCTAATGTTGGCCCAACAACGCCTCCACTTAAAACTGAAACTCTTCCACCACTATCAGACCAGATAAAATCGTCTATACCATTTTCATTAACATCAATGTTTGCTATTAAATCCTCTATTTGATAATCGCTTACTTTTTTGTAAATAAATCTTGTTCCATTGTGAATACTTCTGACATGAATTTTGCCCCAATTATCTCCAGATGCAACTAATCCTTTAAAATTTGAAACAATAGGTGGGGTATTACAAACAATCCGACATCTGAAATTTTTGATCCATCTATAGTATTTCGTAAATTTCCTGCGCAATCAAAAAACGTATTATCAATATTATATTCAAGAGAATTTCCTTGTTTCAGTTCACTTACATTCCATTTTACAGCTCCGGTTCTAGAATTTAAACCCACAGTTCGATGATCGATAGACGATGTTAAATATATTATATCTTTATATCCATCATTATCAATATCGGGAACTGATATAAGGTCATAAACTTGGTCTTTTGTAGAAACATTCTAAATTTTAGTTCCAGTATTTCCATATAGATGACTAACAAATGTTGGATTAATGAAACCCTAACCGACCATTACTTCACTTATTCCATCGCTATTAACATCTTGGAATTTCTTTACTTTAACAACTTGATCAGTAAAGGTAGAATTCCAAATTTCAATGCCGCTAAGACCATTTAAGCAGAACAATTTATGTAATGGCCCAAACTCAACCAATATATCCCTATATCCACCATTATTAGCATCATCTCCTTCTGAAATATAATATATTATTGCTGTTCCTTTAAAATTCCAAATATAACTTCCATTTATACCATTTAAGCAATGTACATCATAATTATTATCAAAAAAAACTATTTCTTGTTGACTATCTCCAGTATAATCTTGAACTGCAATTATTTGTGAGACTTTATGTGGAACATGTTTCATCCGGACTACTGCCCCAGTTAAGCCATTTAGAACTAATATAATACCTTTATTGGAAGATATATTCATCCCACCCACTACGATTTCTGCGACTGCATCATTTCCAAGATCTAACATTTTATCAATATCTTTAAAATCAATATTTTTGGCATTAATAAAATAATTCCAGAGTGGAACTCCTCCAGCATCCCATTTTTTATTATTTACTTCTATTGTTACCAGTTTTCCTTGTAATTGAACATTTGTTATATTAATGAATGATGATATTATCATTAATAAACCCAAAAATAAAGCTACCAATATTATATATTTTCTAAAAATATTTCTATATTTCCTATTTTATACCCAACTTCATTTATTTTTTCGAAAATATTGCATTAGTGAGAACTTGCTTTGTATATATAAACATTTTCGTAATATTTATGATTTAATTTAGTCCAAACAAGGCGAAATTAATTTAAAGAAATTCGGGAAATTTTGTAAGTTCTGAACTTTCTTTAACAATAATAATTTTTTCAATTAATTATTTTAAATTAAAAAATCATATTATTATTATAATTGATAAAAATTTATTTATTTGGTTATTCAGTTAAGAGATTTTCAAAATTAATAAAAATATGAAAATTTATGGTTTTTTAAGTTGCAATTATATTTTTAAAAAATTTATTTTAAAGAAATTTTTTATTAAGATGGACTTATTCTTGATAGATTTAATTATTTTAAATATATTTTAATTTATGAAACAAAATATTTTTATCAAAAATTACAATGAATTAGAAAAAAAATTAAGTGAAATATTATGACAGGAATTATTGGTTATCAAATATACATCCCCCGTTATCGAATAACAAGTAAAGAAATTCGAGCAATATGGGGATTAAGTGCTTCTGGTATCAATGAGAAATCAGTTCCTTATAAGGATGAAGATTCAATATCAATGGGGTTAGCATCTGCATTAAATCTATTAAATAATTTAGAACTTAACTTGACTACAATTGGTTCTTTATATTTTGCAAGTATTTCATCGCCATATATTGACAAGCCAGTATCTACTTTATTAGTTTCCATGTTAGGACTTAATGAAAATGTTTTTACAAGTGATTTTGGTGGGTCTGCTCAAGCAGGGGCAATGGCGTTAATAAATTGTAAAAATATGGTCTTTAATACAAATTCAAATGGTTTAATAATAATTTCAGATTGTTTAAAATCAAGACCTGGTTCAGTTCTAGAAAGGTCTCTTGGTGCTGGAGCAATTTCCATTTTAATTGGGAATGATAATCCAGTAGCATCAATTACTGGTAATTATTCATATTCTATAGAAATTTCAGATCGTTGGAAAGGCGTTAATTCGGATTATAAAGTCGGCGATGAGCGATTTACAAGGGAATTTGGGTTTATCCCCTCAATTAAAAATGCTATTCTTGGGCTTTTAGAGAGTACTAATAAAGATTTAAATGACTTTAAACATATAGTTATACAGCAACCCAATGGAAAAGCTCCTGAATATATTGCGAAGAGTATGAAATTTGATAAAAACAAACTAAAAGAAGGAAATATTGCCAATTATTTTGGAGACCTGGGGGCTGCCTCTGTTTTTATTGGGCTTGCTAAAGTCTTGGACTCTGCTAATTCTGGTGATGAAATATTAATTGTTGCTTATAGTTCTGGAGGAAGCCAGGCAATAAGTCTAAAAGTTACAGATAATATAAAGACCTTCAGAAGTAATCCTCCTGTCCAATATTTTATAGAAAATAAAATAATAGTAAATTATTCAAAATATTTACAATTTTTAGGACAAATATAAAGGAGTTAAAGATAAAATTGACCGATTTACCCTATGTTTGGAGACAAAAGAATGCATATTTACAGTTTAAAGGGTACAAATGTAAAAGATGTGAGAGAGTTAATTATCCTAAAACATTAAAATGTATAGAATGCGGGAGTGAAGAACTTGAGGAGGTACAACTTGCTCGTACTGGACGAGTTCTAACATATATTGTAAATTATTATATGCCTGATGAATTCGATAGACCTCTAGGACAAGGTGTTATAGAGATGGACGGTGGTGGAAGGTTGATGACGCAATTTACAGAAATTGAATCGGAGAAAGATATTGAAATCGGGATGCCAATTGAAATTGTTATTAGAAGGATGTCAACAAAAGATGGACTAAATTATTATGGGCCTAAAATCAGACCATTAAAAAAGGAGGAAAAATAAATGCGCGGTAAAGTAGCTATTATTGGTGCAGGACTTATAAAATTTGGCGAATTATTTGATAAAAGTTATTACGACCTAATAGGAATGGCAGCGAACGCTTGTATTGATAGTGTAGATAAAGGAATAGATATAGAAAAAGAAGTCGAGGCCGCTTGGATTGGGACATGTATGGGTGGAATTTCTGCTCAACGAGATGTCTTATCTGGCGCTGGTCTAATAACTGCACTTCCATATTTGAAATTAAAGCCAGTTACAAGAGTCGAAAATGCATGTGCTACAGGTTCAGATGCTTTTAGAAATGCGGCTTTTGCTGTTGCTTCTGGGGTATATGATGTTGCAATTGCTGTAGGTGCTGAAAAAATGCGAGAAAAAGAGCCACAAAACTTTCTCCGATATGTGGCAGGTAGAGAGCAAGTATTAAACCGTGGTCTAATTGCTCCTTCCTATTTTGCAATGTATGCTAACGCATGGGCTAAAAAATATGCAAGTGATGAAAAATTGAGGACATATATGTCTAAAGTAGCTGTAAAGAATCATCATAATGGCTCTCTATGTCCATATTCTCATTTTATGTTTGAAATAACCGAAGAACAAGCGAGTACAGCTCCACTTGTATCTTATCCTTTCAGACTTTTTGACTGTTGTCCACAAACAGATGGCGCTGCAATGGTAATACTCTGTAAAGCTGAATTAGCTAAAAAATATACTGATTCTCCAATTTATCTATTAGGGACTGGGCAATCTGCAGATGTTTATTGGATCCCAAATCGCCAATCGTTAACCTCTGCTTTAGCAACAGTAATGGCTGCTAAAGAAGCTTATAAAATGGCTAAAATAGAACCTAAAGATTTAGATTTTGCGGAAGTCCATGATTGTTTTACGTTTACAGAATTACTTGATTATGAAGATTTAGGGTTCTGTAAACCTGGTGAAGCTGGTAAATTAATAACTGAAGGTGAAGTATGCTTGGGTGGACGACTTCCAGTAAATACAAGTGGTGGGTTAAAAGCCAAAGGCCATCCAATTGGTGCAACAGGTATTGGACAAATATGTGAAAATTGGTTTCAACTTCGGAATGAAGCTAGAAAAAGACAAGTTGATGGCGCCGAAATAGGACTACAACATAACCTTGGTGGGCCACTAGCAATTGGCTGCGTCAATATATTTACAAATAAAAAACCTTAAAATTTTCTTTCTATTATATTCTTTTCTATATAATTTTAATATTCTTTTAAAAATAGAATATCTAATATAATTTATGTTTTTAATAGTTATTAGAAATATTTTTAGAAATTATAATGTTTAAATATTTTACTTTTTCATCATTCTTACATTCTTGATTCTCAAATATTGATTCGATTTATTTGAAGGTAAATTCATTGTTTAGATTTGAAATAATTAAAAATGATGAAAAAACAGATGCCAGATTAGGAAAAATCATTACCAATCGCGGGATAATTGAAACTCCAGCATTTATACCTGTGGCTACAAAAGGGGCAGTTAAAATGCTACATTCAAAAGAAATTTCAGAAATTGGGGCACAAATAATAATTACCAATGCACTACACCTATTTTTTAACCCAGGAGTCGAAGTAATTGAAGAGTATGGCGGAATTCATAAATTCATGAATTGGAGTAAGCCAATTATTTCTGATTCAGGTGGATTTCAGGTACAAAAACCAAGATATTTTAAAAAAATTACTGATGATTTCATTGCCTTTAGAAATCCGCTTAATAATCAAATATTTAAATGGACACCTGAAGAGTCTATGCGTATTCAGCATAAAATCGGCGCAGATATTATTATGGCATTTGACGAATGTACTTTATATGGAAAAAATTATGAATACATGAAAAAATCAATGCTTAGGACATTAAAATGGGCAGATCGATGTAAAAAGTTTCACGAAGGAAAATCTTCACAAATATTATTTCCGATTGTTCAAGGTGGTACTTTTGATGATTTAAGAGAATATAGTGCAAAAAAAACTACTGAATTACAAACTCCTGGTATAGCAATCGGTGGTCTTAGTGTAGGAGAACCCAAAGAAATTACCTATAAAATGTTAGATGTTGTAAATCGAAACTTACCAAAATCTCGTTTAAGATATTTAATGGGTATAGGAACACCTGAATTAATTTTTGAATCTGTTTCGCGCGGCATTGACCTATATGATTCAGTATATCCTACAAGGACTGGAAGACATCGTAGTGCATTTACATCAGAAGGTCTTATTAAAATTACAAAAAGATGTTATGCCAGAGATAAAAATCCTATTGACATTGATTGCAATTGCTTTGTTTGTAAAAATTATTCCAAAGGATATATTAATCATTTATTTAAATCGGACGAACCTCTTGGTAAAAGATTAATGGTATTACATAATGTCCATTTTATAATTGATCTTTCTAGGAAAATACGGGATTCTATTCGGAATGGCACTTTCCTTGATTTCAAAAAAAGCTTTTTAAAAAAATGGTTTAGGAATAAAAGTAATGAATTTAAAAAATATCAAAAATTGGGATGCCAAATGGATCTGTAAAATTTACAATTTACAAATTCCGTCCTTTTTACAATGGGTGATTAAAATTTTTACTCATTTGTGTTCAAATATCATTTGGCTACCAATTTGGGGTATTTTATTTATTTTATTTTTTAGAAATAGCGTTTTAATACAATTTCTTTTATCAACTATGGTAATTGATCTGTTCATTGAGCTTCCCAGCAAATTTTTCTTTAAAAGAAGGAGACCATTTGTCTCGCCTTATCCAAAATGTAAAATTAACAAACGCGATATTATGAAAGCTAAGAGCAATTCATCATTTCCAAGTGGACATGCCATGTTTTCTATGGAATATCTATTTTCTTTTGCTTTATATTCTTCTGGTATTTTTCAAATATCGTTTATTATATTTTGGATAATTCTTGCTTTATTTATTGGTTTTAGTCGCGTTTATTTAGGTGTACATTTTCCAACAGATGTTCTTATTGGCTTTTTACTTGGGATAATTGTAGTTATAATTACAATTTTCTTGTTTCCATATATTCAATATATATTATTTATAGGTTTAAGTTATTCTGGATTATAAATTATGTTAATTTTAAAAGTAAATAATCAGAATAAACAGTTTAGATGAAATAGTTTATAATTAATGATTACAATTTGATAAAAATTAAATTTTAATAATGAGATACCAAAAAATAAAAAAAATAGTATTCTTTAGAAATCGATTTTTTTTCCTTCCCATGCATGTTCAAAAATCTTTTTAAATTCTTCTTCTGAAGTGGATCTTGGGTTAAAGACTGCTACTACATCAGTTTTAGCAAATTCTACTAATCTGTCTAAATTTTGATCCCAATCCGATTGAGAAATACCGAGTTCTTTTAACGAAAGAGGAAGCCCCAGCTTTTTGATAAAATCTCTAATAAAGTTAACCAATGTATTTGTTGGGCTATCATTAATAGGAATATTGAGACTATTAAGTATATCTGTGTATTTTTTTTCGCTAACAAGTTTATTAAATTCCAAAACAAATGGTAGCATTGTACCTACGGCAATCCCGTGTTGAATATGATGTACAGCACCCAGTGCATGGCCACAAGAATGTGCAATACCACAATTTGAATTTCCAAACCCAATGCCTGCAATAGATGCTGCATTATGGACCTTCTCTCTAACTTTTAGGTCGTTTGCACCATCTCCTGCTGCTTGTGGAAGATATTCGAATAGTAATTTAAGTGCATGTATATTTAATCCTTCAGTAAAATCATTATTCATTTTATTGATAATACCTTCAACTGCATGGACAATTGCATCAACCCCTGTCGAAACTGTTAATCTTTGAGGCATTTTTAATGGAAGTTTGGGGTCTAAAATAATTGCGACTGGAAGAAGTTCTTGAGATGCAATTACTACCTTTTGTCCTGTTTGTGTATTTGTTATAACTGCAGCTAGTGTATTCTCAGATCCAGTACCTGATGTAGTGGGAACTAAAATTAATTTTGACTTTTTACCTAGTCCTAAATATGATATCGGATCACATTCATATAATGTTTTGTCCTCTCGCTCATATAAAAAATAAATAGCTTTTGCACTGTCCATTACCGATCCGCCACCAATCCCTAAAATCAAATCCGGCTTAAATTCTCTAGCAAAATCGCCGCCTTTAATTATCGTTTTATCTTTTGGATCCGGTTCAACCTCATCAAAATAAGCAAATACCTTCTTCTTAAGATATTTCTCAATCATATCCCCATGAATATCCCTTATGATTTTATCTGTAACAATTAAAACTTTTTTCTGTTTCATCGATTTTAATTGTTTTAACGAACCTTTTCCATGATAAATGATTGGAACTTTAATTGGCATTAATGACATTTTAAAATCACTCTAAATTATCTTTTTTTACATTTTAATTGATCTTTTTTCATTCTTTCTTTTTATAGATTAAAAATTTGGTTAAAAACTATTTGATCAACAAAAATAAATTATAAATTAATTATTTATTTATTGTGAAATCAATAAATGATTTAATAGATAAAAAGTTTTTAATAATTGGAGGAACTGGATTTATAGGCTCTAGATTAATCAGGCAATTAATATTAAATGGTATTAATCCTTCTAATATTAAGGTAGTCTATTATCCAAATTCTTTGACCAGTTCAATTAATGACATTAAGGTAAAACTTTTTCCCGCAGATATTTTAGATAAAAAAATGTTATCTCCTGCATTTAAAGGAGTCGATTTTGTTTTTCATTTTGCAGGAAATACTTCTATGGATATCAAGAAAAAACGTCTTCAATGGCTGGTTAATGTTGAAGGTACTAGAAATATTATGAAACTTTCTTTAGAAAATGACATTAAAAAGGTCATATACACTAGTACTGTAAATACTCTCGGTTGTCCATATCCAATTGGAAGTCTTGGCAATGAAAATACCAGTCCTTATGTAGATGAACGCCCTGAAATTGGAAAAAAAGTTCCTAAAAATCATATTTTTAATTCTAAAGATGAAACTTTAAATTTTATCGAATCTGTTCACAAAAACAAAATTAAAAAATGGTGGAATAAAATAAAAATTGGATATTTTGACTCTAAACTGGCAGCTCAAGAATTGGTTAATCTGTTCTATAAAGAAAATAACCTCCCTGTTGTCAGTATACTACCTGGGACGAGTTTTGGTCCTGGCGATGATTTGATTGGAAATGGTCTATATCTTCTTAGAATTTATCATAATTCAATGCCGGGATATATAAAATGTGGTGGTTATCCATTAGCTCATGTTGATGATGTAGCAAGGGGTCATTTTTTAGCATTACTTAAAGGAAAATTGGGAGAACGATATATAATTACTGGTAAAGACGAAGACAATAGGACTATGAAAGATATGCTTTCTATTATTACAAAAGTAATTCAGTCTAAAGTTTCTGATCGTAAAATTAAATTCCCCTCTCTAGGTATTGGAAAACGTTTAGGATGGTTCGTAGGATTAATATCGGAACTTTTCAATCAAACGGAAATAATGAGCCGGTCTACAGTTAAGGCGGGAAGTTTTCTAAGTTTTTATACCGCCAAGAAGGCTAAAAATGAATTGGATTATATCCCAAAAAAAACATTTGAAGAAGCTGTAGAAGAAATGTTTGATTATTATAAATCTAAAAATTATTTAGACTATACTAAAAGAGTCGAAAATCTAGTTTAAATTTAAAATATATTCTAATTAAAATATATTCTAAATAAAATGTTAACAATCTAAAAATATTTTAATAACTTTTATAAATTGTTTTTTTAATTACTTCTTAATTTTCATTTAAGTTGAAATATCTTTATTTAAAAACTTTACTTTATTTCAGCAACAGTATCTGTAAAAAGACGGAATTTTTTATATTTATTATTTTTTCCCGAATTTATTCATAAAGCTGGAAATATCATTCATAAATTCTTTAATAATTTGAAGTTCTTTCATAATTTCTTCGATATTTTTATTAGCTTTAATAGTTTCTTTTCTGGCTTCTGCAGCTTCTTTTTTGGCTTCTGCAGCTTCTTTTTTGGCTTCTGCAGCTTCTTTTCTGGCTTCTGCAGCTTCTTTTAATGAAGCTTCGGAATTTTCTAACGCAATAACTGCAATTTTCAAACGTTCTAATGCTATTGCTTCATTCAAAGCAAAAATTTCATATTTTTTATAACCTTCTTTTTCCAATTTGAGTTCTAATTTTGATTTTATTGCATCTTCAATGGAGAGTGGGCCATATAAATTAAAAATTTTTTCAGGTAATATCACAATTACTAATTTTACATCGGGATTCTTCATATTTTCTTCTTTAAAAAAGATTACTGAAAAAATGATTGCCCCTGATTCATTTGCCCGTAAACTTCGTATTAAATTACGAATAGTATTTCTTAAATTTCCTGTAACAGCTGTTTTTACATTTAACTTTTGTATTATTATATCATCTTTAATAAATTCTACATCAGAACTTTCACGAGGTTGGGCTGCAGGATGTATTCTAACATCATCGAAATTCAAACCCAACTCTTCTTTTACTTCAAAAAAAATATTTTTTAAAGTATTAACAGTAAACCTACCTAGATCAATTGGAGAAACTGAAATTGCCAATTTAATCAATTTTTTTAATTCTTCTTGTACCAATTCAATTTTTTTAAACAAAGATTACACCTTAATATTTAATGATCAACTATTTTATTTAAATATGTAGATTCATTTTTGATTAAAAAAATAATAAAATTGAATAATAAAAGGGCAAGATATTAATTTATTTGTTTTTTATTCCTTATATTGACTTTAATTCATTTGCTAAGAATTTATTTTCATTGGTCTATATTGATATGCGATACAGAATTTATTTTATTAAAGGTTGGAGACCGAAATAAATTTAATTTGAATATTGTATATTATTATCTTATATAAGAAATAAACTGAATTAGAATAAAATAATTTGTAAATCTTTTATAATTTTTAATTTTTGGCTAAATTTAAAGTTTTAATTTATTTCAAATAACAAAATATTTTATTTTATAAAAAATTTTTATTGGATTTTTAAATTTATATTCTAGAAAAATGACAATTTCAAAATTTGAAAAATTTGAGAAATTTTTTAAACCTAAATCAATTGCTGTTTATGGCGCTTCGAAATCATTCATGAGGTTCGGTAGTTTTAATACTATTAATTTAATTATAGGTGGATATAAGGGAAAAATCTATCCTATCCATCCAAAATATGATACTATAATGGGACTTAAGGCATATAAATCAATATTAGATATACCTGATGAAGTTGATATGGTGTGTTATGTAGCACCCATAAAAGTGCTAGCTGATAAAATAATGGAAGAAATAGGTAAAAAAGGAGTTAAAAATGTAATTGTTGTATCCGCGGGAGCTGATGAGATCGGAAATTATGAGATTAGTAGAAAACTCAAAAATATAGTAGAAAAATATAATATTACGATGTTAGGGCCAAACTGCATTGGATTGATTGTACCTAAATCCAAAATTTATATGTCCCCCATGCCGATTTATCATCCACCTGGTAATATTTCAATAATTAGTCAATCAGGGAGTGTTGCGGCTCACATATTATTAGGCATTAAACAAATTCCATTTCGATTAGCTAGAGTTATTTCGGTAGGGAATTGTTTAACCACCGATTTGACCGACTGTTTAGAAGCTCTTGAAGACGATCCCGAAACAAAATTTATTGGGTTATATATAGAAGGTATTCGCAGAGGTAAGAAATTCATAGAAGTAGCAAAGCGAGTGGCATTAAAGAAGCCAATTGTAGCAATTGAAATCGGTCAGAGTGAAGCTGGTAAAAGGGCTGCCTTGTCTCATACTGCAGCAATTTCAACGCCTTCAAATTTATTTTCACATATCTGCCACCAAACAGGAATTATTCAAGTTGAAAATACAATTGAATGGTTAAATACATTATATGCAATGTCTGCTGTTCCATTACCAAAAGGACCGCGAGTTGGGGTGGTTACAATTGGTGGTGGTCCCGGTACTTTAATTGCGGATCTTTGTGAAAAATATGGGTTAAAAGTTCCTTTATTATCTGAAAAAACCCAGGAAATTATTAAAAATAAATATTTACCCGTTACTGGCTCTTCTAAAAATCCAGTTGATATAACTTTTGATACTGATTGGTCAAATTTTTTTAAAAATATACCTAAAACATTATTAGAATCTGGAGAAGTAGATGCAATTATATTTTATGGAATATTTTCAACTAATTTTTGGGTAAAAGTAATGGAAGATATGCCTGACCATCTAAAAGGAGATGATTTATTTAAAAGTGATTCTCTAAAAGAAATGGAATCAGGAATGAGTGAACTTTATCATCAAAATTTTAGAGCCCTTAGACGAATGATTAAAAAATATCAAATACCCGTTATAATGACTGGATATAATGATAGACCTATAGATGATGGAGTTACACTTGCAAGAGAATATGGAATTCCAGTTTTTTATCCAGCTGAAGGCGCAAAAATTATGGCAAATTTATGGAATTATAATAAATGGAAACAAAGTATTTTAAAAATGGAATCTAAAATATGATACAATGATTTCTGATAAAATTTAAAGTGATAATATTGGACTTTAAACTTGAACTATTTGAAAATAATAAAGATAATGAAAAAGAAATTATAAAAATCCTTCAAGAATTAATTCGGATTAATACTTCAAATCCTCCAGGAAATGAAATAAAAGCGGCTAATTATTTTTATGAACTATTAACAAAAGAGGGTTTTGAATGCGAAATTTTCGAGTCAGATCAAGATAGAGGTAATTTATTAACATCATTAGAGGGTAAAAATGATTCTCTTCCTAAGTTATTGCTAATAAACCATTTGGATGTAGTACCAGCAAATAAAGAAAATTGGGAACATGACCCTTTTGGGGGAGAGTTAATTAATAATGAAATCTGGGGACGCGGAGCTTTAGACATGAAAGGGACTTGTACTGCACAAATTTTCGCTATAATTGCTATGAAACGCTTAGGTCTAAAGCCAAATAGGACAATAAAATTCTTATCTGTAGCGGACGAAGAAAAAGGTGGGGTCTATGGCGCAAAATTTATGGTCGATAATCATTGGGAAAAAATCAAAGCTCAATATGTTTTGGGAGAAGGTGGTGGATTTAAATTACCAATTAAACAATTTCAGAAGTATACATTACAAGTCGCTGAAAAAGGGCCATTTTGGACAAAAATTAAAGTTAAAGGGGTAGCAACTCATGGCTCAATTCCAGGTACAGGAGATAATGCATTGGCTAAAATGGCAGAGATCATAACAAAAATTTATAAATATAATATTCCAATTCAGATTACTTCAAATTATAAAATTATGGTCGATAATTTAGACGTTAATTTTCTTTTAAAAGGACTTTTAAAAAACAGGGTGTTTTTAAAGATAATTATTAATTTATTATCAAAAAAATATCCTGGCGTTAAGTCATTTATTGAACCATTAATTAAGATGAATATCACACCAACAATTTGTCATGCTGGCAAAAAAACGAATATTGTTCCAGATGAAGCTGTTTGTGAATTAGATTGTAGGTTATTGCCGGGAGATACTGCTGATAATTTGTTAAATCAGCTAAAAAAGATTTTAGGGGAGAAGTATTATTCAATGATAGAGATTACTCCGATACATTGGGATGAAGGGAGCGCAAGTGAAATTAATAATGAATTTTACAGTATAATTGAAAAAATTATGGCAAGTATTGATCCACAAGCTAAAATTCTACCCTACATGGTACCTGGCACAACTGATAATAGATATTTTAGATGGAAAGGATGTATCGCTTATGGTTTTCATCCAATGATCGTAGATATACCTTTTGAAGAGATGAGTAAACTTGCTCACGGGAAAAATGAACGTATAAGCGTTAATAACCTGAAATTAGGTGCAGAATTTTATTACCAATTATGTAAAGAATTTTAAGATAAATATTTTCAAGGAATTTAATTTAACTCATAATTTTTTGATGGTCAATATCTTACACATTAAATATAGATCAATTGATACTCTAAAATTTCTGATCTATTAACATTCTGAAACAAATTCTCCACTTGTAAAATAAAGATCAAAAGATTCAAATTTTTAAACTTTTACATATTTTCAATTACAACCATTTCTTTAGGATGTTTAATATGGAAGCAGATTTACCGAAAGGAAAGTTAGGTGGCTATTTAATTATATTGGGCGGTCTAATTATCACTATAATTTTTATAACTAAATTTTATAATTATTTCACCTTTTATAACTGGGAAATTTTATGGCGCTTAATCTGGCTTTTTGTTGCTAAAGGATTTGTCTTTTTTGCAGGCATCGCTGCAATTCATAGAGCAAATAAACCTGCAGGATTATTAAATTTTGTAGAAAATATAATAATTGGCTCTATTACTTTTTTTCTTGTTTTTAATATTTGGTATATTCCATGGTATAGTTCATGGGACTTTTATATTTATTTATGGGGCTATTTTCTAAATTTAATAGGTTCTATTCTCGCAATGATGAACCATTAATAACCTTATAGTAGTTTTTTTCAATTAAAAAAGGTAAATTTATTAGAATAAAAATGCATTTTATTAAATTATTTATTTTTTTTCATTTTAATTTTGATTTCTTTTACATATTCCGAAGAGTATTTAAATCCTTAATTTATTTAGTAATTCGTGGAAACTAATTCAAATAATAATCAACTGTGCATGCAAAATTTTAAAAAATGCACTGATTTTGACTCTCTCGTAGATAGGGAAAAAGTTATTGCACATTATATTAAAAAATTAATTGATGATAGTGCAACACTTAAAAATTTCGAATTTTATATTAATTTCAATGCAAAAGATTATAGTTTTTATGTTGAGAATAAAAAAATTTATTTTGAAATTCCTCCTATATTCTCTTATGAAATAATTAAATTCGAAATATATAAAATAGACTATTTAACAAAATATCCAATTTCTAGGACTATCTATGGGATATGGCCAGGTTTTTATAAATATAACAACACCAAATTCCAATTTTTTTATTTGATCGCAATGATTTCTTTTTTAACATTTTCATATATTTTTTCCAAAACTTTTCTTGGTATAATAATTACAGTAAGTTTTTCTCTTCTTATTTTCATTTATATTGTATTCTTAATTAATCTATTCGTTATGCTGGTACATGTTGGAATTCATTCTCGGTGTTATAATGAAATTTGCATTAATAGAGCTAAAGGAAAATATTGTTTTAATTGTGAGATGTTTTTGAGAAAAAATCCTTTTTTATTAATCGGAGCACCAAAAGTAATTATTCAAGATTTTAATGAAGAAATTGGAATTGAAATGGAATATTTTCTCCATTTGATTGTTTCAAATACTACTGTTTTGAAAAAGTTTGCAAGAATTATATTTATTTTTAATATATATTATAAACATGTAATTTTAGACCCATTTAGCATAAGAATAACGCTCCCAAAAAATGTTAATTTAAAGAAAATTATCAATATAATTTTTAATTTAGATTTTTATTTGTCACAAAGGATTTCTAGGGACAGACAATTCATGTTCTTTTATGATATTAATAAAATTACTGAAAATAAAACTGAAAATTTTATAAAAAAATATTCAAAAGTGTATAATTTAATCAAAACTATTAATGTTATTAATTCCAATTATCCAAATATTGAAGTCCAATATAATTTCGATAAAACTCATTCGATCGAAGGAAAAATTAAATTCATTGCTAAAACCAAACTAAAAAAATTAGTCGAAATTGACAGAGATCTTGCTCAAGAGTTAATTAAAAATCTTAATGATAATGAATTTAATGCTCTTTTATAACTGGTGATAAAATGTTCTCAGTTTTTGACTTAGATTTTGAGGATTTTCCTGTCCTTTTTTCAATGTACTTATCTAAAATTGTAGTATCTAAATTATTTTTTATCATCAGCCTTTTTAAAGTTTCTAATTCATTTAAATCATATTCTTCAAACACAAATTATAAGATCAATTAAAAATCTTTTTATCTTTTGTATAGTATTTTTCTTATTTTCTATCAATTCTTTTACATTTGATGTAAAATTAAATTTAAAATTCTAATCTGAAAAATATAATTAAAAGATTTCAAAAATTTGTGGATCGAATTTAAGATGTATGAAAAAATTAAATCAATATTCGAGCAAGATATTTTAAAATTAATTGATGATAATAGAGTAGATATAATTAAAACTGAAATATATAGAGAAATATGCTCAATTGACCCAAAAATTAAAAGAATATTTGATTGTGCTCTTTGTCACGATGAATCTGAATTTAAAAGAACTATAAGACATATTTTCAGAATAATAGTAATCTATTTTCAAATATTAAACGGAAAATTTAATCCTCCTGGAAATTTAAAAATTGAAATTTTTCAAAAAATCTGCAATTTAATAAGTAAGGTAAATAATATTAATAAAGAATTAATTCCTTGTATTTTGTTGTTCCATGATATTGGTAAACCATTTGACAGGAAATTCCACCCTGAAAAAAGCGCTTCAATTGTTAAAAAATATAAATTACTTGATAATTATAATTTATCGTTTCAAGAAAAATTAATTGTAATCAAAGTGATCGAATATCATTTAATGATGGGGACTATTTATAACGGTGAATCATCATTATGGTATCTGAAAAATTTTGTAAATGATGCAGAAACCTCGCTCATTAATAATAATATCCAATTATTAAATTTATATCTAGATTTATTGGTAATTTTTGCCACACTTGATATTTATGGTTATTTTTATGGAGTCGTAAATGAAAATAATATCATACAATATCTTGAGTTAAGGGATATTTTTTATAGATTATTAATGCTTAAGGACGACCCTTATAAATTTGATTCTTTAATGGACGAATTAACTTTTAATAGAATTGATTGGAGATTATCTAGCGCTATTAGAATTTTTCAATATTATAAAATTAATGCCAAATATTCCAAAGACTTCTTTATCCATAAAATTTGGCGTGCATTCGAACAATATAGTGGGATTAAAGTTTCTGAGAAGAATTGGAATGATATTAAGAAAAAATATTTTAAAAACACTGTTAGAGTTCAATTGACCTATGGACTCCCTATATTAATGCGATTAGCGCTAGGGGGATTCAAAAGAAGGAATTGGAAAATCGATGAAAATACTACCGTTAAATCCGACTTAATACAATTTTGGGTTGCATTAAATGAACGAATAGAACTTTTTCTAAAAGAAAAAAATCCTCAAGACCTACCAATCAATGTTATTTGGAATGGTATACCACATTGGTCTAAATTTAATGATAAAATTATTCGTTTATTTCAAGGAAAAATTCTTTCACAAATAATTAAAGATTCTAATATAATAATTGCAAAAAATGGGAAAAATTATAACTTGATTCTAAATTTCAATTCTTATTTGAATTCTTAATTTTATTTACTAATTGAAATTAAATTATTAATATTTTTCAATCATTCATCATTATTAATTTCAAAATTTTTACATAAAACTTTCCTTAACATAGATATTAAAATTATTTATAATTAATTTTGTTAATTTATAATTGATAAACAAAAAATCGTTTAAAATCTTAAATTTTAGGTGAATTAATTGGTCTGGACACCTCCAAGTAAATTAGCATTAATAATTTCTTTGTTTATAATGCTTATTGGTATATTCTTAGGTATTATTGGATTTTTGGATATTATAGGGACTTTACCTACGGAAATTTCACAGTTAATCCATAACTATAACCAAATCCTTGTTTGGTCAAGTTGGTGTTTAGGGTTAATTTCATGGATAATAACATTCATAGCAGTTAAAATTAAATCATTTTAATCTATATCCTTTTTCTTAAGACTTGATATGGAAAAAAATTAGACATTTATTACCTATTTTAGTTGTTTTTTGTTAATAGTTAAAAAGAAATTAAATAAATAAGAAACCAATAAATCAAATATTTTTTTAATAATAAAAAGAATAATTTAATCTAAACTGGCCCCACAATTTGGACAGAATTTTACGTTTCCAACAATTTTTTCTTTACAATATGGGCAAAAAAATTCATTTTTCTTTTTTAACTTTTTACCGCAGAATGCACAAAATTTTGAACTGGGCATGTTTAATTTGCCACAATGTGGACATATCAATTTATTATTTGATTGAATTCTATTGGATTCCTCAGTTATTTCAACTTTACCTTCTAATAAATTATCAGGTACTTCAGAAACGGCCATACTTCTTATCTGTTTTGCAACCTTCCGACCATTCTCTAATAATTTAATACTATTTCTCGAAATAATTTCTATTAAACCAGCTTTCTCTAGCTGATAAATTGCTGTCCTGACATCCTCTGGTGTTATGACTCCCCGTTTGGCAATTTTCCAAAAGGCTATATTAGAAGCTGTAAGAAGCGCTTCATAATGTGAAAATGGACTAATATAACCTTTCTCATTATATTTTTCTTCTAGAAATAACATTCTTTTTAAAATATTAACTTTACATTCTTTAATAATTGGCAAAGTCAAGATCAAATCACCAAATTTTAAATTATTCATTATTTATGAGAATAAACATTTTAATTTAAATATTTTATAGAATATTTGAAAATCAGAAATTTAAATAATAAAATTCTATTTAAAGTAATATCGTTCAACAAAATAATTTTTATTAAAAATTATGGTGATTAATTTATATCAAATTATCAAATTGAGGTATTTAGATGCGATTTAAACAAACAATGGAACAGATTGCAGATAATATTAATAAAATAAAAGATAAAATAGTAGAACATGATATTAATGAGTTTGTAAAATATATTTATGATTCGAGAAAAATATTTATTTATGGAGCAGGTAGATCTGGATTTATAGGAAGAGCATTTGCACAACGGTTAATGCATTTAGGGTTTGATTCGATATTTATCGGTGATTCTATTACTCCTCAATTTATTGCAAATGATTTGCTTATATTAATAAGTGGTAGTGGTAAGACGACTTCAACTGTAGCCATAGCCAGGAAAAGTAAAGAATTAAATGGCAAAATTATTCTGATAACATCACATCCTGAATCAACAATTGGAAAAATCTCTGATTTGATAATTAATATTCAAAGTAAATCAAAAGCTGATTTAAATTCTGGTCATGATATATTAGCCCCATATACTTCGTTATTTGACATTACAACATTAGCTTTTTTCGATTCAATAGCCAGAGTAATTATGGACGAAAAAAATATTACCGAACAAGATATTAATAGACGACATGCTACATTAGAATAATGAAATTTTTGAAAAGAATATAAAAATAATTTATACAAGAATATAACTTGTTTTGGATTTTTATTAAATTGCTTTTTTAAATTATTTAATTTTAATTTATCTTCATATCTTAGTATTATGATTTTAATGTTCTAAAATTAAAAAATTTCCAAATATTAATTTTTATTACATTCACCAAACATTAGCCATAATTTATTTTTAATAATCTGCAATATTTTAGACAATAAAAAATATTTGATTTGAAATTGCCAAGTAAATTTTAATGTGTTTTTAAAAAATAGCAAAAACCAGAAAAATATACTAAGGGTGTACATTTGGTATTAAATACATTAAAATCAGATGATTTATTTCAACGAATAAATTCATTTTTCAAAATTTCTTTACAAGAAAAAGTGTCAAAAGAAGATATTTTAAATAAATCTATTATTGAAATTAAAGAAATAAGTCCAAATATCGCTCAAATTCTCCAAGAAAACTTTCATATCTTTAAAATCAAAGATTTATTAAAACTTGAAATTGATGATATTGATAGAATTTCAAATGAATTAAATATAGACCGATTTGAATTTGAGAGATATGTGATTATAGCTAAACTAATTTCGCAAATAGATAATAAACATAATAAAAATATTAAAAAAATAAACTTATTTGGGCTTGATAATGCAGGAAAAACAGCAATAAGAAATCGATTCTTTAATAAATACGAAAAAAATTACATTGAATTTTTAAAAGCATTAAATTTATTAAAACCAACAAAAGGAATTGAACGCGAAAAATTTGATATAAATTACTGTGATATTCAATTATGGGATTTGGGCGGGCAAAAAAAATATCGAACCCAATATTTAAATCAGCCACATCGGGTTTTTGTGGGTACTAACGTAGTTATTTATGTAATTGATGTACAATCTAATAGATTTGGAGAAAACCTTGAATATCTAAAAAACATTTTAAAAATTTACAATTATTTGAGTGAAGAACCATATATTATCATCTGTTTCCACAAAATGGACCCTAATATTAAAGACAATCGTGAAATCAATTTAAAATTAGAAAAAATGAAAAATGAAATAAAATTTCTAATTAAAGAAGAGAATTTCAATTTTAAATTTTATATCACCTCTATATTTGATGACATGACAATCTTCAATCTTTTTTCCCACGCTATTTTACAAATAGCTAATAAAGATGTTAAATTTGTTATAAATAATATATTAAGGGAGCAAGCTGAAAAAATTGGGACAAATAATATATTACTAATGGACAGTTCATGTTTAAAACTAGGATATTGGGCTGAAAATGACGAAATATGTAATGACCTTTATAATTATTTAATAAATTTTCTCTCAAATTTAAATATCGAGATCTTTTATTATGGAAGATTTCAAAATATTGATTCAATTGATATTAATTTGGATAGACAAAAAATTCTTACTATAATCAAACGCTTTTTAAACAATAAATTAGTTTTCTTCGCAAGTATACATAAAAATACAGAAAAATTCTATATAAAAAATGATGATATCTTAATCCCTTGGATTGCTAATTTAATAACCTAATATTATGGACTTTTTCTAGTTAATTTTTAAATTCTTAACACTATCTTTTCATTGATTATTAAACATATCTCTATCTTTTTTTATATTCATCATAAAAAAAAAATTTTCATAATTATACAATATGTAAACTATTCATCTATTAATTTATTTAGATTTGTCATTTAATATGTTTTATATCTTTAAATGCAATAATAATTAATAAAAAAAATTATCCTATAATTTATTTCGATTAGATTCTTTTTTAGAAATTCAAGCTAAAATAGCATTTGGGATTACATAACAAAATAAATAATCTTTTTCCTCATTTAGTTTAAATGATGTTATTGTCAATCATAATGAAATAATTTTATTCATATTATTTAACAAAAGGAAAGAAATTTTAAAATGATTTAATTTATAATTCAATGATCCTAAGAAATTCATTTCTATATTTTATACTTTATTTATTCTCCAAAAATCACTAAAAATAAATAATACATCAAATACAATTAAAATAATTTGAAAATATTTAACTCATTAAAAAGTTGAATTTTAATGAAAGGAAATAAAGTATATTTAATAATTACTATAATCGTAATAGGATTAACATTTTTAGGTTATTTTCAGCAAACTAACTTATTAATTGGGTCAAAAAATAACTCAAAAGATAATTTTTCTATTAATGCAGATCCACCGATAATAATCATTGGAAATTCAGGTTTTTCAGGTTTTCCAGGGTCTGGGACAGAATAAGATCCATATATAATTGAAAATAAGGTAATTGATGGTGGCGGACTTAATAACGGGATTACGATTTCTTATACAAATGCATATTTTATAATTCGCAAATGTAAAATATATAATTCGCAATATGGGACTGTTCTAAACCATGTAGTTAATGGAAGGATAATGAACAACACTATCTATAATAATTCTTATAGTTCAATATTTCTTTATAATGGTAGTAAAAATAATTTTGTTTTAAAAAATATTCTATATGACCAAATTATCTTCAGTGTCTGTTAATAAATACTATTTCACAGCGATTGATGTCTTAGAATTAGTCCGACTGCCTACTACTGGAGAATCAATAGGGCCTAGTGTAAATAGAGCTCCAGCTATTCCTGGTTTTGAGATAATATTTATATAGTTTGGTATTTTCGCGTGTATAGCAATTACTATCTATCTAATTAAGTCAAAGAACCGAACGATATCGAATTTAATAAAATAGCGTTTAAGAAAAAAGTAAATAAAAAACAAAAATTAAACTTCAATATTTTTTTTAATATTTTTTTTAAATCGGATGTTAATTATTAACTTGAATTCTAATCAAAATAAATAAAATACGTGGAAAAACACTAATTTTAATAATTTATATATTTAATTTGATTTTGGATAATTTCTCTTCATTTTTTTTAGTTAGTGAATTATTTTTTCATAATTGAAATAATAATTTTTAAATCATCAATTTTTTCATTTAATTTGCCCATCATTTTAAAGAATGATGATATTTGTTTTATTTTATACGGAGCTAAAGTCCGTCTTAATTTCCTTATTTAATTTTAAATTAAAAAACTGAAAATCAAAATTGTAAAAAAAATGCAGAAATTTCTAAATATTATAAAAATTTCTAATTTACAAATAAATTTCTAGAATTACTATTTAAAACAAGAAAAGTGTCTAAAATGGAAAATGAACATTTAATTCCAGTTTTAAAAAATAAAGCAAAATGTAAAAAATGTATGAGTTGTGTTAATGCTTGTCCAGTTGGGGCAATATCATATGAAGAAGACGATTTTCAAGTCAACCTCGACCTGTGTTTTGAACATGTAGATAATACACGAGATAAAGAATGTTTTGTATGTATGATGGCTTGTCCAACTAGTGCATTAGTCCTTGAAGAATATATACCTACTCAAACTTCTTAAATTTTTAAGTTATAAAGCAAAAAAGTTAAAATTAAAATTTACAATAAATATAGAAATAATCAAATAATAAATTGAAACCTTTTTTATGAAATAATATTAAAATAAAAATATGTCAGAGATAAATCTAAATGGACTTAATAAATGGAGATTTTCTCTATTTTGGTTAGGTAGGTAAAATTTGAAAAAAACTATTGATGAAATAAATAAAAAAATAAAGAGTGGAACTGCCGTTGTACTTACGGCAGAAGAGTTATGCCAAAGAGTAAGAAATGGCGAGACAATTAAGGTTGAAGATGTCGATGTCGTTACTACTGCAACAAGAGGATTAATGAGTGGTACTACCGTTTTTTTTTCAATAAAAGTTGCTGAAGCTGGCGTTTTTCATAAAGCCAAGAAGATATTGCTTAATGGTGTTCCAGGTTTTGTAGGTCCATGTCCAAATGAACGATTGGGAATGGTAGAATTTGAAGTATTTGGACCAGCAAAAAGTGAAGACAAACCAAAAACTTATGGTGGTGGGCATTTATTTAGGGACATTCTTGAAAACAAACCTATTAATTGCGTAATTACGACCATTGAGGATAAAACGATAGAAAAAGAGATTTATAAAGACGACATTGAATTTGCAAAAATGATTGCCACAAGAAATTCTTTTAAGAATTATATGGCATTTACAAATCTTAAAAATGATTTGGTAAAGACTATTTTTCATGTTAGAGATTTTCCCGGCCCTTTAAAAGGACTGACTATAAGTGGCTGCGGAGAAATTAATCCGTTAGAAAAAGACCCAAATTTAGCTACAATTGGAATTGGCACTCGAATTCTTGTTAACAATTCAGTTGGATATATCATAGGAAAAGGGACGCGAAGTTCAACTACTAAACCCAATCTGTCTTTATTCGCCGATTTTCTAAAAATGGACCCCCATTATCTTGGCGGTTTTATTACATCTGATGGCCCTGAAATGATAAATTCAATTGCAGTTCCAATTCCTGTACTCAATGAATCAATATTAAATAATTTAAAACGAACAGATGAAACAATTGAACTTCCTATAGCCGATATACATGATCGAGTCCCATTTATGAGTTCAAATTATGCAAAAGTCTGGCAAAATACTGATCTAGTTATAAAAGTCAATTTTGATTTATGTAATCAGCCGCGTTCATTATGTATTCCTTGGTCTGAGGTCAATAAAAGAAGGCGTCCATGTATAATTTTGGATTTATGCCCGATGCGACCTTATATGTACAATGAGAATAATGAATATGATACAAAAAACTGTTTTCATTGTGGTACTTGTCTCTCATGTCCTTTAGGTGTTTTTACAGCCAATATTGGTTCAATTGAAATAAAGAATAAAGAGGTTCCAATTGTACTCCGTCAAAGTGATAGGTGCACAGCTATAAAATTAAGTTTAAGTTTAAAAAATAAGATATTACAAGGTGAATTCTTTTTAACCAAACCCTTAGAGACCATCAAACTTTAGAAAATGTTGATATTAGAAAAAATATTCTCCTTTTAACTTATTTCTTTAAAATTTTTAATAATTTTTAACTTTATTTTTTTTACCTTTTATTTTATGTCTAATAAAAATAGGTGTGTAAAATACAAGCAAAAGGAATAGTAGAAGTAAAAAAATAAAATAAATTTTAATATTTTCTAATTTTCTGGTATATAATTTCTAAAATCATAGGTAATAATTTAAATAATATCGATTATTTATATAATTTTATTGATAACTAATTTCCTTTCACCTTTTTTTCGATATCTGTTGTAATTTCATCTATATTGCGATTTCCATCTATAATTATTAAAATATTTTTTTTCTTATAATAATCAATGAGGGGTTTAGTTTTAGAATTATAAGTATCGATTCTTTTTTGCACCACTTCTACCTTATCGTCATCTCTCTGAAATAGTTCTCCGCCACATAAATCGCATACATCTGGATTTTTTGGGGGGTTATATTTAATATGATATACAGCTTTACATTTTCTACAAGTTCTCCTTCCTGTCAATCTTTCTATTAAGACGTCAGTTGGGACATCGATAAAAATTACTTTATCAATTTTAGAAAAGGTTTCA
Organism: Candidatus Helarchaeota ASGARD archaeon Hel_GB_B; assembly: GCA_005191425.1. Taxonomy (GTDB): domain Archaea; phylum Asgardarchaeota; class Lokiarchaeia; order Helarchaeales; family HEL-GB-B; genus HEL-GB-B. The sequence continues at coordinate 25,436 of SUPR01000006.1, read as the reverse complement.
AGTGCTTTGGCTTGGTCAATATTACGTGGAAATCCGTCAAGAATATATCCTTCAGAGCAATCATTAGCAGATAATCTTTCTTTTATCATATCTATAATAATACTATCTGGGACTAACTTACCTTCGTCCATATATGATTTTGCCTTTTTACCAATTTCAGTTCCCTTTTTTACATTTTCTCTTAAAATATCACCCGTAGAAATTTGAGGTATATTAAAAATTTTACTGATCCGTTCAGATTGAGTTCCTTTTCCTGCTCCAGGCAGACCTAAAAAGATTAAACGCATCATAGATTGAACATCCTTCTAAACTTTTGACAATTTAAGTTTAGAATAAGTTGAATGTTATAGAATTTAAAGATTTATTTTAGAATTTATAATGAACTTAAAACGGACTTTCAACAAATTTTCACAAAAATTTAGATAAAAAAAATATTAATTAATTTGATTAATGAATAACATCTGAAAACTAAATTTATAGTAAATATTAATTAACTTTATTGATTTATTTTAAAAAAACTCTTGAAAATAAAAATGCCAATCGGACTAGCTTTAATTCATTGGGACGATAGTATAGGAGCAATACTAGATGAAATTTATCCAGATGATGATGAGATTAAAAAAGTTTTTAATACAGAAAAAGTATTATTTATTTTTACCTCTCAGACAATGGGTGATATTACTACTGAACGATTCTCTGCCCTTTTTACAGATGAATTTCATATCGCATGTTATTATGGCGGCAGGGAAAATAATTTACTTTTGATGTTAATTCTTGAAGAAAATGAAACACCAAGATTTTTTAAACCAATTTTAAAAGAGCAATTTTATAAAATTATCCAAAATTTAGATAAAGCTCACGAAATTATTCCACAATTATTTAATGAAATAGTTGAAAAAGCGAGTAAAATATCCGAAATTAATAATTGTCCTGTAAGTCCCATTATAGCGTATAAAATTTCCAAAGTAGTCAAATTTCTAGAAAAAAATCCATCTACGATTTTTACTCCCCAATATGATTATATACATGGTGTCCATTATCCTAAGTTGGAACAAATTGCTGGAAATTCTATTAAAGCCGAAGATTTGTTAAAAGAATTGGAAAAACAAAATATAGTAGGAAAATATATGGTCGATAATTTAGTTGTTTGTCCTTCATGTGGATCAAGTCATCTTAAAACATCGAAAATTTGTCCAATTTGTAATTCATCTACGATAATTGAAGGTAATATTATTGAACACTTTAAATGTGGACATATTGATTTTGAAAATGAGTTCATAAAAAATGATATGATTTGTATGAAATGTAATCTTAAATTAGAAACTGAAGGAGTAGACTATCAAAGATTAGGACATTATCATTATTGTTTAAAATGTAAGAAATATTTTAAAGAATTGAATGAATTCTACCAATGTTTGGACTGCAAAGCAAATATTGTCAAAAATTCACTTAGCATTAAACCCATTTACAAATATTATTCGTTATTAAGGCCAATAAACCAGATTTCTAGAAGGGAGGAATTTAAATGATTAAAATTAAGAAAAAAGTAATAATAATTGGGTCATATATGGTAGGAAAAACTGCGGTTCTCAATTCATTTGTCCATCACAAATTTATTCATGATTATAAAAGTACTATGGGCGTCAATATTATGGCAAAAGAATATTTATTCGAAGACCTGGACACTGAATTAACATTTGTTATCTGGGATATTGGTGGGCAAAACCTTTTTCAAAATATGGCAAAGCGTTTTTATGGTAAAGCAGAAGCTGCATTAATAGTTTATGATATTACACGTAGAAATACTTTTGATGCTGTAAAAGAGTGGTTCTCTCGTTTAATGGTAAATGTAGGACATAAAATTCCCATGATATTAGTTGGAAATAAAGTTGATTTAACAGAACAACGAATGATCACTAAAAGTGAAGGCGAAAAATTAGCACAAGAACTTAGAATTGAATTTTTAGAAACTTCAGCTAAAACAGGGGAAAATATTGATTTAGCATTCAAAAATTTGGGAAAAAAAATATTAATGACAATCTCACAAATTCAAAAATAACAAATTAAAAATAAATTAAAATTTTTTTCACATAGAAAACATTGTTAATTGGTTAGACAATAAATCTTTTATTATATATTCAAATGCTTCTTTTATTCCTTGATTATATAATGCAGATGTAGACATAATATGCCATTTTCTGTCCTTAATCTTATACAAATTTAAAAAATTTATAAAATAATTCAAGTCTATTTTCTTTTTTAAGTCTGTCTTATTAATTAATATTAGTAACGGAATACCTTTACTTTCTTCATAACTTAAGACCTTCCACAATTCAATTTTTGCTTCTTCATATCTATCTTCTCTGTTAACATCTAATACGAAAACTAAATACTGGGATGAAACTATAAACCTCCGCCAAGTATATCGATATCGCTTTTGACCACTCACATCAAAACAATCAAGTTGAATATTACCAAATAAAAGGTGCATTATATTCAAATTTATGGTCGGAGAGGTCTTAACAAATAAATTGGTTTTCGCTCGATTTAGTATAGTAGATTTTCCTGCTCTATCAAGTCCAAAAACAAAAATTTTAATTTGATTCTGGTTTACTGCCAGAGTTTCTTTTGGAAGAGAACCTTTAAAATCTATAATAAGTTCCTTCAATTTTTCATAATAAAATTTAACTTCATTGTCCTTTTTTCTATTAAAATCAAAAATATAAAATGCTTTAAATAGGTTAGTAATATTGGACAATTCATTTATAAAATCATTCATAATAGTCTGTAAATCCAATGAATTATAATCAAAATTCAAATCAAATACAATGGTTAATAGTACCATTTCTTTGTTTCCACGAGCCCATTCGGATTCAATCTCAAAAAAATAATTAGCAGTCTTATATTCAGGAAATTCATAAATAAAAAATCCTGTCTCAAAGGTTTTGTCAATTAATGAAGCTATATTATTTAGATCTATATCATTTAATGTATTTGGAATGCTTAATAAAGGTCTTGGTCCATTTATATTATCAAAAAATGATATTACTATGCAGATCATATTATACTCACTTATACCTTTAAATCAAGTGTTTCAATTGATTCATTTAGTGAAATCTTTTTATCAGATAAAATTTTGATACCTAGTTCTGAAATATCAAATAATTTGGTAGCTAAGATATGGCCCAAGTTCGACATTTTAATAATGTCCAAATATCTAATTTTAGTATTTCCATATCTTGATAATGTCAGTTTTATTACTCCATCTACCAAATGTGTTGCTATTTTTAAATTATCGTTATTAAAACTATTTTCAGTTAAAATCAGTGAAGTCATATTGGCTTTTTTTAAAGATTTTAATAATAATTCAAATTCAGTCATAAAAAGAAATGAATCATCATATTTTAGTAATAATGGCATTAAAGAATCAATTAAAACCCTTTTAAATTCAATTTTTCTCCTTTTAAGGTGAATACTTGAAATTATCTCTCGTATATTAAAATCTTTATCACCAATTAATGTATCTGACTCATTTTTTATTTTTATTTTATAATTTCCATTTTCCATCAATGTAATAATTGGTGATACATCAAGTATATTCAGTTGATTTCGATTTATTAATTTATCTAAATTTAAACCGAAATAATTTAATTTTAAACGAATTTCTTCTATTTGATTTTTCAATAGCACAATCAGTCCAGCCTCATTATAATATTTTATTCCATTAACTATATATTGAAGTCCAAATATTGTTTTACCTGTCCCAGGCCCCCCAATTAACAGTATAGAATCGCATTCATTTAGCCCACCTTCAATCAACTCATCAAATCCTTGAATTCCTGTTATTATTTTATTAGATTTCATTATTTTCACTATGATAACATTAGTACATAAGTTTAAAATTATCAAAATTATGCTTCTAATTATTTTTCATATTCTTTCTTACTAATTCAATAAAAAATTGTGTGAAAAATAATATAAAAGAATTTTAGAAAATATTTTCAATTAAATACCCAATTGATTAACAATTAAGTAATAAATGACCTAAATTCACAAGGTTTTTAAAGCTAAAAAAGTATTTTAACTTAATAAAAATAGAAGATTTAAAAAAAGAGATGATTATTTAACTTAAATTTAATTTAGTGAGTAATTCATTTGTTGGTACTCCATTACGATCCCAACTTCTTTTCCTATAATATTCTCGAAGTTCGACATTATATGATGGGTTCTTTTCAAGAAATCTATTTTGAACAGTATCATCTTCTGGAGTTAAATTTTTTTCCCGAATTCCAAAAAGTCTATGTATATTAAAAATTCGTTCACCAATTGTAAGTAAATCTTTGACTGTAAAATCTTTTTCAGATCCAATAGCTAAATTTAAATATTGTGGAACATCTACAATATCAATAGGCCCTTGTGGTGCAACTCCGAATTTACAAAGACAAAGAGAATCAAGGACTGCATTCCAATCTTGGTTTATTTTGATAAATTCTGCTTTTGAAGTTAAAAATTTGATCCCCAAATCTGGAAGAGGTAACATTTTGGTCAACATCTGAGCTTGTAAATGACATGCCCCACGCGAAGCTGTACCATAAGCTAAATCCATTCCTGTGCGAGGGTCATGCATTGGTATTTCCATACCTTTTACATGAAATGCAAATTCTTTACTATCAGGGATTTCTTCACTGATACGTTTAACTCCTTTTGCCAGTAATTTACCTGTTTCTGTTGATAATTCGCACATTTCGGTTAATAATTGCTTCATTTTTGTAGAGTCGCCCCAATCCAGTTTTTCATCGATTAGATTTTTCTCACTGCATTCCATAACAAATGCAAGAATACAACCTGAAGAAATCGTGTCAATACCCTGGTTATTACAGATATTATTCATTTCGATTATTGACTCAATATCTGAATTTAAACACATACTCCCCAATGTTCCTAAAGTTTCATATTCTGGTCCATGGCTACCGTCCTTAAGTAATCTTCCACATCTAATAATACACCTATGACATCCATAAGTCTTTTCTACATATTTTTCATTTAATGTTTGTCCTTGAATCTTTGCGAAATCATTCCATTTTCTAAGTTGCCAGTTTTTTATTCCTACATTTCCAATTATTGCTGAGATACCGAATAAAGCGGAGGTACCAAATTTTTTATAATTATCTAATAACATCTTTTTGATAAAATTTTCTTTAGCGTCTTTAATGATTTTTTGGTTTAATTCTTTAATACCTTCTGGGTTTTTTAATTGAGGTTTGTTATCACCCTTTAGTGCGATTAATTTAAGTTTCTTACTTCCCATTACTGCGCCAAGACCGCATCTACCTGCATTTCTAAAGTCCATGTCAACGATACTAGCAATATTTATTAGTTTTTCGCCTGCAGGACCAATAGCAGAAAAACTATTAAATTTAATTTCTTCCTTAACAAACTTTTTGATTTGTGAAATATTTTTACCCCAAATATTAGATGCATTCTGAATGGTGACATTTCCATTATCTATCTCTAAATAGACTGGACTATCTGAAGCACCTTTTATTATAATTCCATCAAAACCAGCTTTTTTAAGATGATATCCAAAATAACCTCCGCAACTACTATAGCCTAAAATTCCAGTTAATGGTGATTTTGCTATAACAGTATGTTTTCCAGACATTATAACATCTGTACCCGTTAAAGGGCCAGTCATAAATATAAGAATATTATCTGGAGATAGTGCACCTGCTTTTTCAGGCATTTCATTATATAATATCTTGGAACCAATTCCAGATCCACCTAAAAAATTTAATTTAAGTTCATCACTTAGTTTTTCTTCTGAAATATTACCTGTACTTAAGTCTATTCTCAATATTTTTCCAATAAATCCATAAGTTGGCATTATTTAATCACGGGCCAAAGGTTTTTCTTAACGATTCATAAATCCTAAAATAAATCTCATCAAAAATTCGATTACATCTTGGAGGTCTGCATCCTTAGGTATAATTGGTGGATCTGTAGATGTCCAATATCTTATTACTTTTGGCATTTCAATTTTTGGATCAACAACAGGATACCATCCATCTTTGAAATAATTTACAGAATCTGGGTCTACTCGCCATTTACCTGCATTCTTTTTAGTAGCTTCTTTTAATTTTGCATTAGTAAAATGATGGTGTGTTATCATATATTCTGGATCAACAGGTAATTCAAAACCTTCCGATAATTTGATCCCAAAATTATCTAACATTGTAGAAAGTGGTTCCATTCCGTTTAATGCTGGTAACATGGTTGTAATATTGTCCATTTGTGCCATTAATTTAGTCAATGTCTCTTTTGAAATACTAATTTTGGGGGCTCGAGCACCTGTTTCTTTAGCAACCATCTCTGCAATTTCTCGAAGTTCAATCACATGGTCATCACAAATAATGTATGCTTCTCCAAAATCTCCTCTTTCCATAGCACAAATTGTACCAGTTGCTAAATCATATGGATGAACCATATTTAATTTATAACTCCCTTGTTCTGGTAAAAGAACAAGTAATTTTAAGGCAATCATTTCCACTATTTCTTTGAACATATACCTATTTCTTTCATCATAAATTAATGCAGGTTCGATTATTACACACCTGTCCCCAATTAATTCTCTAGTTAAATCTGCTTCTTGAGCTTTTGTAGTAGTATAACTATCTTTTAAAACTCTAGGTTTTTTTTCATCAATTAATTCATCTTCCATTGTTCCACCATGAATAGCAGCAGATGATACTGTTACAAATACCTTTAATGTCTCGTTATAATTGTCTTTATAATGATTAATTATATTTTTTGTCCCTTCTAAATGCACTAATTTGTGCAAATCAGTTGCCATTATATCTATAACACCCGCTGGATGAATGACCGCTTCAACTTCTGGTAATTTGGCTACATCTTCAGGTTTCGTAATATCTGCTTGTATAAAATTTCTAATGGGCCTCTCGGGAACTACTATATCTGTTGCATAAACTTCATATCCTTGTTTTAACAATTCTAAAACTAATGCAGATCCATAAGATCCGTTAGCACCAGTAACCAAAACTCTTTTTGCCATTTTCTTTACTCTCTTATTATTTTTTTAACAAAAAATTTGATTTCCTCTAAACCAAATTAATTCTACAAATTTTCTCGTTTTAATTTAATTGTGTAAAAATTTGCTTTAATCTTTAATATTATTGGCTATTAATATATTTAAAAGTATATTTAAATTGGTTTTAAATTTTGTAGAGTCCTAAAAAAAGAGAGGCATTACAATTTCTGATATGATTTTATAATTTTTTTGAAACTTTAACCCTAAAAAACTTAACCATTAAGATTCTTAGTTCATAATTAACTATTTTTCTTAACTCTATTATTTTTTATAGGCTAGAAGTTTTTTTAATTTCCGTTGTTTTCATTAATTGGAATTTTTTATGTAAATAATTTCCGACTTTAATTTCTTACCACTTTTTAATAACCTACATAATAGATTTTCGGGCCTTTTTGCGATAATCCGGCATATTTTCATCTACTCTCCTATATTTTCGGCCAAACCAAGAAACCGGCGAATTGTAAAAAGTAAATATAATATTATATTCTTTCTATATTTTTTATTTTTTGTTCTTTAAGGGACAAAAGAAGAAGAATTGTCGAGGGTACCCAAAATAAGTCTTAAGTAATAAAATTGGAAATTGATGTAGATTTAAATTAAAAAACATGATTTAGTTATGATAAAATATCACACATTTCTATTCTAAAACTTTTTAATAATCATGACCTTTTACTCTATGTCCTAATTTTTCTGGTCAATTTATAAATATTTTTTATTATATAGTTTGAAAATTTCATATAAATAATTGAATACTTTTGAATATTCCTTCATATTTTCAATTATCAACAAATCAATAAATTCAAATTTAAAATTTAAAGTAGAATAAGAAAATAATAGTATTTTTTTATCATCGATTATTAAAACAAGAACTGGAATATCCGTTGGTCCATTCCAAAAACTTAACTTAATCCCACTATCTGTTAACTTCTTGAGAAATGTTTTATCTGTCCGAGATTTATTAAATACGAATTCTATTTTAGAAATTGTTTTTGCTTTATTTAATAAATTCTTGGTCGGAAATGTGGTATTTAAAAAATATGGATTTATATCATCATCTACTATAAAGAGCCCTATGATCGATTTTTTAGCTGTATTAATATAATTATCTAAAAATTCTTTACATGATTTCGGGTCATCAATGAAATTAACTTTTCTCTCTTTAGAGCTTTTTAACATTAACTTACTAAAACTTAAATTTAAATTCTCAATGTTTTTTCTTTGTATCTCAGTTTTTGATTTTAAAAAACCTATCAATGTTTCAGTATCTATGGCGACATATCTTGGTTGCTTAGCAGTCAATTCTTTAAATACATAACCATTACTAATAAGTCTTGTCAATGATTCATATACTCGAGACCTGGGTATCCCGCATTCCTGTGAAATTCTACTCAATTTCTGTTTACCATATTTAGCTAGATGGAGGTATATTTTTGCGTCATTTTCAGTAATACCGAAAATAGCCATCTGTTCTATTATATTTTCTTCTCTCAATATTCTATAACCAAACCCGCAATGTCTTTTAACAAATTATATTCTATTTTATCATTTTTACTTTTTCAAATTATTTTTTGACAATTTGTGTTTAAAAATTTTATTAATGATTATTATTATTTCACATTTATTGACACTAATATTATATTTAAAATTGAATTTAAACCAATATATTGATTTATTTTAATTGATATTTATAGAATTATTTCCATTTTTATTTGTCAAGATATTTAGATAACATTATTAAATCTCGATATTCACTGGAATTTATCTTAAAAGCATTTTTTAAATATCCAAATTGTTCAAATTCGAACTTTTTTAATAATGCGAGACTTGCAACATTTTCTCGGATCACTTCACATATTAAGATTTTATATCCTTCTTGTATCGAATATTCAATAAGTTTTTTCATTAATAGTGATGCTACTCCCTGTCTTCTATAATCTGGGTGAACTACATAACCAACATAACCAATATGACTTAGCAATTCTTCTTCTCTAGGTCTATTTGAAATATTTCCAATAATTTTTCCTTTATATTTAGCAGTTAAATATATAGCTAACCGTGTTTCGACCCAATAATTAAAAAAGTCATAAGTTTCTTCCTCTGAAATTTCTCTGTTTCTGGCTAAAAAATGGGTTTCATTAATAACTAAGTTTAAGAGTTCTAAATTTTCTACAACATCTGTTTTTTCTAAAAAATTGATTTCAACATTAGATATATCGATTGTAGACATATTGTCTCATACTTTACTGTAATTAATATATTTGTATTTTATAGAATCTATAAGAGAAAATTTCTATATTTTCTTTTGGATTTTTATTTTTTATACTTAATTAATTGATAATTATAAAGTAATTATGAATTACTTTTATATTTTTCACATTAATCGAACAACTTTAATTTTATATGGTTATTAAAAGTTTTAAAGTTAAATTTTTTGTTTTAATATACTTTTTTCAAGTCTTTTCTAATACTTTAGGCAATAAATATACAAATATAATTCAGATAGTATTAATTTTATTTTGTTTTATGTATTAATTTTAGAATAACTTCCGATTTAGTTTAATAATATGATAATTTGGGATGAATTTAGGTAATATAAATAATTTTTCATTAATATTAGAATCCAATAAAAAGAAATTTATTTCTTCTTAATAATTATTGATTCATTTAATTTGACATTTAAGAAAATCTTAAATAAAATAAAAATATAACACTTAAAAGAGTTTAAAAAGTTTGATTAATAGAAAAATAACAAATAATTAAAAAATTTGAGTTATGGAAGTATTATAATTTACTGAGGGACTACTATAAAATGCCTAAAGGAATAATTTTAATAGGTTGGACTAATAAAGAAGGTTTTTTCTTAATTCATAAATATCCTGAAAATTTGAAAATCACTGAAGATGAAATAATGAGAATTGGGAGTTTACACCGAATGCGACAATTAGATGCAAATGTTATTACATTAAAATTAAAAAACCTGAATGTAATTAGTTTTTTTTCAGGTTTAATAACAGCTAATTATTATATCGCTCCAAATTTTGCAATTTCTTTACTACTGGACAAAAATGAAGATAAAAAGAATTATACAAAAACATTACCATTAGGTGCAAAAATTGTGCTAGGAGAACTACCTTTAGAACGGTTCGATGCCAGGACCACAACTGAAAAAGAAGTTTTAGCTAAAATTGGAAAGTCGTATATTGAGACTCTTCCAAAATTGTATGATATACTAATCAATGATAAAATCAAAATAAATGAAGATGAACTCCAGATAATATTATCGACAAAAACCGAATTAGATAAAATTAAAGAAGAGAATGAGAAATTAAAAGAAAAACTTAATGATAGAGATGTTACGATTAATTTACTTAAAGAAACAATAAACGAATTAACTCAAAAACTAAAATCTAAAGATTCAATGCTTCATATTAAGTTAGCATTAGAAAAAAAGTTAGAACGTCAAAGAATTGAAAATGAACTCAATTCCAAAATTAAAAAATTAGAACAAGAACTGGAAAAATCTCAGAAAATGATAAGTGAATTACAAGAAACTCTTACGTTGTTATTAGACTATAAACTTGTAATGCAACAAAGAGATGAAGAAAACAAAGAATTCTTGAAAAATTTATTAGATAGCCTTGGACCATACAGTGATGATGAATTTCATCAAAATATGATTAAAAATTTAATTGAATACCTTGAGAAAATTGAATGGGCACCTGAAATATAATAGAAATGTTTTTCACAATTTTAAATATTATTAAATATTCAATTATTCCTTGATTTTAATAACTTTTATAAATATCAAATATATTAACTTTTATTATAACTCAAAATTAGATTAAAATGTGGTATTTATGAGTTTGGATGAATATAAAAGCTTAATAAAAGATTTAGAAGAAGGACTCTCAAAGGATAAGATTTTAAAAGTAATCGATATGACCGAGAAAGTAGGATTCTTAAATATAGTAAAGGACGATGACCTTAAAGACTTTTTGCCTTCAATGAGAGAAAAAATTGCTGACTTGTCTTCAGATGACTTAAAAGAAATCATTCCAAAATTTTTACCCGTAATGTTCAAAGGAATGCAAGAATTATTAGAAGCAAGTGAAGAAGCTCAAGAAGAATTAGAAGACATTGATGATATGACTATCGTAATATCTGTACCAGATATGAATGTTAATATCTATATGAAGATCGAAGAAGGAAAGTTCAGTGCAGGTGAAGGAGATATTGAAGACGCCAGCCTAAAAATCAAGATGGACGAAAGTACTTTTATGAAAATGGCTACTGGTGATTTAGATGCAATGCAAGCTTACATGTCTGGCGAAATCCAATTAGAAGGTGACATGACAAAAGCAATGGCTATCAGACCTTTACTTGATGTTCTTGCAGATGAATATGACTTTGATCTAGGATTAATGGGCTAATTTTACTATTATTTCCATATTTTTTCTTTAGTTTTACTAAATATATGTTTATAAAATGATTTTGAAATAATAATTATTTTCTTAATTTTTTACGATTTTTCTCTTTTTTTATTCAAAATTATACAAATTAATTAAAAATTATTAAAAATTTTTAGAAAATAAATATCATTTTTCGTTATTCTTCAATGCTAGGAAAGATTTCAATTTACCATAATGTTGTTAAAAATTTGTTATTAATTTTATCTTCCCCCAAAAAAATTTTAAAATTTTAAAAATTTTATGCTAAAATTTATCTTAAAATTTAAAAATATCTTTTCGATTATCTTCAAGTTAAAAGATTAAAATCTACAAAATGTAATGAAGATGAATAATATAGAAGATAGAGATAAAATGATAAAAGGAATTATAATAGCCAAGGATAATGGCATTCCATTAGTCCAAGTGCTAAATGATGAGAGTATTAATTCAACTTTAATTCCAGCTTTTGTTTCGGCTTTACATATTTTTGGAAAGGAGAATCTTGGCAGAATTGAAGAGATCATGATCAAAGGATTAGATGTAGACATGTATATTGCAACTAAACACAATTTAATTATTATTGCGATAATGTCGTCCGATATTAAAAAAGTTGATCTTCATAAAGAAGCTGAAGAGGCATTAGATACTTTCTATGAGATTTTTAAGGATGAACTAAATAACGAAGGATCATACCAAGATGTTTTTGCTCCTTATGAAATCTTACTAAGAGAGCAAATTAAAAATTATGTTTCTAAAATTAGTACAACAGAAAAAGGGTTCTTTAAAAAGTTGTTTTCTTCTTTTAAAAGTAATAAGAAAATAGGATAATATTTTTTAAAACAAATACAATCAAAATAATTATATTTCTATTAAAATTTAATATTTTTATTTAATTTCTAATTTTTACTTTATTTCTTAAATAAAAGTCCGTTCTAAAGTCTATTTTTAAGTTAAGTAAAATATCTTTTCTAATATAAAATTTGATAATAAAATCAAAAGATTTTTCAAATCAACATCTAAAGGATAAATAAAAATTTCTAATGATTTTAAAATTATATTATTAATATTATAGAAAATTTTAGGATATGAGTGAACTAAAATGAAGGTCGAAGATTTTAAAGATATAATTTATGAAAAAGATGAAAATGGTATTGTTACAGTAACTTTAAATATTCCTTCAAGGAAAAATGCAATGAGCCCAGTAACTTTTCTGGAATTATGGTATGCTGTCGATATTATGAAAAAAGATAGGAGTGCAAAAGTAATGATTATTACTGGTGCTGGGGACGCATTTTCATCAGGTGGATATTTTAATATGAAAATGTTTGAGCAAATACCACCTGAACTTAAAGAAGAAATTGAAATAACTGATATCGCCCAAAAAAAGTTATGCTTAAAATTCTGGAATTTTGAAAAACCAGTTATCGCTGCAATTAATGGGCTTGCTGTGGGCGCTGGATTTACCATGCCATTAACTTGTTGTGATTTAATTTATATGGCTGAAGATGCTTGGATTGGACTATATTTTGTAAAGCGAGCAATTCTACCTGAATTTGCTACAACTTGGCTTTTACCTTATTATATTGGTTTTCAAAAGACTAAAGAATTAATTTATTTTGGAGATAAAATCACTGCCCAGCAAGCTTATGAACTAGGTCTAATAAATAAGGTACTACCAAAAGATGAACTTATGCCTTTTGCACGTGAACAGGCTATGCGATTAATACCCCCTAAAGGGCCCAGTCTTGCATTGAAATTAATGAAACGGGCATTACATAAACCGCTAATTGATTTTGTTTCTAATGCATTGGATATGGAAAATAAAGGCCTAAATAAAGCCGCCACAACTTTTGATTTTACAGAATCCATCAAAGCTTTAAAAGAAAAACGTGAAGCTGTATTCAAAGGTAAGTAGTAAACCATAGTTATAATCAATTTTTAATTTTTATTATTCTATTTTTAATTAGGATTGATGTTTTCAATAATGTTTAAAATGTTTTGAAATATTATTTTTTATGACCAAAATTGGAAAAAGAAATCAATTTAAACAAATTAATCAAAATTCAAAAGTTACTATCAAAAAAGGTAATTAAAGAAATTCCTAATGATTTTTCACCAAAAATTATAACTGGTGTAGATATTTCATATTCTAAAAAATCAAACATTGCGGTAGTAATGGCAGTATCGACTGATATTTCTGGAGAAAAAATAATTGAGAAAAAATATTTTGAATATGAAGCTAAATTTCCCTATATATCTGGATTTTTAGGATTTAGAGAGGTACCTTATTTTAGAAAAGTTTTATTATCGTTGAAAAAGAAACCAGACCTTATTTTAGTGGATGGATTTGGAATTCTTCATCCAAGATTATTTGGTAGTGCTGCACATCTTGGTGTTATCATACATAAATCAACAATAGGGATCGGAAAATCAAAGTTCGTGGGTAAAGCAGAACATATCCCCGACCGTCCTAATAATTGGGCATATATTACGTTTAATGGCAAAATTTTAGGTGCAATACTAAAACCTAATACTGGGAAACCCATTTATATTTCGGTCGGAAATTTAATTGATTTAGAAACTGCCATAAATATTGTAATTGAATTGATTAAGCCCGTTCATAGAATTCCTGAACCATTATATCTGGCGGATAAATTATCACGAGAATTAATTATAAAGATAAATAATAGTTTAACTTCATAATTTTTTATGTTTTTCATTCAATTTTTTTCAATTTATTTAACAGATGCTTTGTTTTCTTTGTACTGAAAAATTTTATATGATAATTATTATGTTCACGAGGTGATAATCTCGTAAATATTTTCCATATTTAAAATAATTTAGAAAAAGTATCAACTTTTTTAATAAATTAAATAATATGGTAAAAAATGTTCGAAAAAATGATAAATAATGTTTTGTGACTTTTAAATTGAGTAATTTTTTTTCAATAAATGATGAATGGTGTTAATTGAATGTCACAAGAGAAGAAAAAAAAGGTCATAGTTATTGGTAGTGGTATAGCTGGTATGAATGTAATTTATGGGCTGATGAAATTCAATGATTTTGATATCACTTGTATTACTCGAGAAAAACAATATGCATATTCGACTTGCGGTATTCCATATGTATTAGAAGGAGTCGTTGAAAAGTTTGAAGATATAATTTTACACAGACCTGAATTTTTTGATGAAAAAAATGTTAAAATATTAACTAATACTACAGTTATAGACATTGACTATACTAACAAACAAGTCAAAACGTTTAGTAAGGAAGGAAAAGTCGACCAGTTAGAATTTGATTTCTTAGTAATTGCTACTGGAAGGGTTCCATTCACACCAGAAATCAAAGGAACCGGGCTTAAAAGAATCTATACACTAATGAATTATTCGAATGGCGTAATGCTTAAAGAAGCTATGACACAATGTGAAAAAGCTGTCATAGTTGGTGCGGGATTAATTGGGCTTGAAGCAGCTGTTGCATTTGCTGCTAATAATATTAAAACAACAGTAGTTGAACTGACCCCATCCGTATTACCAGCTATGCTTGATCTAGACATGGGGATTATAGTTGAAGAATGGCTCAGAAATAAAGGAATTGAAATTATCACAGGGGTAAAAGTCAAAGAATTTGATGGCACCGATCAAGTTAAATCTGTAATATTAGAGTCTGATAAAGAAATTCCTACCGATTTAGTCTTACTTGCAGTAGGTATTAGACCGAATGTTAGTATAATAAAAAAGACTGGGATCGATATTGGAAAAACTGGTGGTATTAAGGTAGATGAAAGATTACATATATTAAAAAATAACCGGCCAATTGAAAACGTATTTGCACTGGGTGATTGTATTGAAACAAAAAACTTGATTACGGAAAAGCCGATGCGAAGTGCTTTAGCTTCAACTGCAATAATGCAAAGTAAAACAATTGTAAAAAATATAATTGGTAAAAAATCGGAATATTTAGGTACAATAAGTCCATCTGTTACATATCTTGGTGGGCTAGAAGTCGGATCTGTTGGACTAACAGAATATGCAGCTAAAAGTTTTGGGATTTCATATAAAGTTTCTACTTCTGAAGGGGCATCCCAATCAAAATATATTCCCGATTGGAAAAACCTCAAATTTAAATTTCTTGCGCGTAATAACAAATTAATAGGCGCTCAAATTATTGGAGAAAAAGATGTAAAAGAACGAATAAATGAATTAACAATTGTAATCCGCGAGAAAATCCCAATTGGGTCTTTACTTAAAACCGAACGTTGCTATACACCCCCTCTAACTCTATTAAATGATCCAATGTTAAATGCATTGGAAAAATTAACCTAATAAATTAAAATAAGCATAATTTTATCTTATCTAATTTATTTTAATTTTACTTTTTCGATTTAATAATAATTTTTACATAATTAATAAACCAATTTATTTTAAATATCTTAGAAACCGAAGATTTTGGTATTCTTACTCTTGAAAACATAATTTGAAAAATAGTGGTAAACTGGATAATTTATTCATTTTTCATAAACAAAAAAAAATAAAATGAAAATTTTATGTATTTTTTAGAAAGTAGTCAGTCCTAGACCAAGCCTAGAAGTAAAAAATATACCTAAGAAGATTGTTGTAAAGAATACGCATGCCCAAATAGATCGAGTTCTTTGATAGATATATGGATTGACTATCGATGGGACTAATGAAACAATAACACCTAGAAGTAAGATTGGGGTTGCGAAATTTGTACCATCAATATTGCCTAGGAAAGCAGCTGGACTTACTGTTAATATAAGTGAACCCAATGTTGCTGTTAAAGTTAATATTAAACTTAGAATCACTGAAATAAAATATGCTATCCATTTTTTAATCCTCTTATTATGAGTAATTCTGTTACTTTCCTGTATTTTTGCTTCCATTTTTGTTTGTATTAATCCTCTTAAAAATAGCTCGTCAATAATAGCAGAAATGAATATAAACAATAGCAATATAGCAAATCCAAGATATCCGACTGTAGGACTTGGCATAGGGATTAATAATGGAAATGTAGTGAAAAGGTTCAATAAATCCCATAGTCCAAAGAAAATCAGAGGAAATCCAATACCCACAATAGCAGAATATAGTAATTTCTTTTTATCAAACGAAATACCAATATCAGTAAAATTCTGATTATACTTGTTGAAATAAATCCAGAGAATTGGTATTAATATAGCAATTCCAATTAAGCTTTTAATAAGCCAACTTGAAGCAAGCGAGTCTGCTACCAAATATGGAATTAATAGCTTTATATTAAAATAGCTAGATATTAACAATGAAGGTAAAGAAATTCCGATATATATTGCACTAAATATAGCAATAAATGCCAGAGATTCTTTTGTAGATAATGAAGTACCTTTTGGAAATGTAAATTGTGATATTTGATACTCATCATCAGACCGCTTTCCTCTAGCCAAATAGCTAATTATTGGAAAAATCGAAACAATGAGCCCTAATATTATTAATATAGGTCCTAAATACATTTGAATTACTAGTCCTTGAATTGGAGCCGGCCAAAATGAAATAGTCCTGCTTAAATCAATTTCTTCAGCTTGTATTCTTGAAATTTCATTTGATACATTCCAGTTAAACGCATTTCCAAACCAATTTAATAACATTATTAATGGTGGTACTAAAAAGCCTTCAGTCAAATGGCCCATTGGGAATCCATATGTATCTCTTGGTAAGAAAATTTGCCTCATAGACCTATTTTTAAATGACCCACCAGGTTTTTGCCATGTAAAATTATTAGCATATGTTATGTTATTTTTAATATAATTATAGTATACAGATGAACTTAATGACGGATTGGAATTGTCATAACATGCATTAGCCATTAATTCTATTTGCCATTCGGGTAGAACAAATCCATCATCCCAAGATGTAATTAACAACCAATTTGGTGGTAGATAATTTCCAGAAGTCCCATTGACCTTATCTATGGTATTTCGAGCTTCAATATTTGCAGCCATATTATCAGCGCCATAAGGATCTGCCAGAATATATTGTAAATTCACTAGCTCAAGAAGTTGCCAGGGAGGGTCACCATAATTTGATACCATATATTGAATTGTCTGAGTAAAATTTGACCATGACCAAATCGAAGCGCAAGCTGAAACTCCTCTGCCTGTGGTCTTATTATATGGTCGATAAAGCCCGGCATAAAGTGTTGATATTCCACCATACGAATGTCCAGTAGCCCCTACTGCGCTCCCATTAATTCTTAGGTGATATGTCGCGTTAAGAGCTGGTAAATGGTCAATTACTGTCATTACAAATGGAATTATATCCCATCCCAACTTGAAAGTTCCGATAGAATCGCCCATTCCACCATGATCTGGACATATTACTACAAATCCTGCCCTAGCAAGCTCAATTGCATAATGATAATGAAATTCTTTTCTTGCAAAAAGCCCGTGAAAAAAGAATACCGCAGGCCTTAATCCTCCCGATGAATAGACTGGAATTTTAGGTTGAATAATTGTTCCTCTAATTACTACTCCTGATTGATTATATGCAGCATAATTACCATATGCCGCTGTTTCCGAAGCAGATATTTGAAATGGTGTAAATGTTACTCCAGATAAATTATATTTAAAGTTAGCACCCAATATAACTCCTATTGTCATTAGTATTATACCGACAATCAGAAAAATTCCTTTAAAATATTTATATATTCGAATTATTATCACCATTTAAATTTGTTAAAGAGTTTTTAATTTGACATTATAATAATACTAATAACTAATAACTTTTGAGTTCAAAAAATTAAAATTACTTATTATATTAAATTATCAAAATAAATTTAAAGATTGGATTGTAAATGAAAAAAATTTTAATTGCAGAAAAGTTAGACCAAGAAGCTATAGACCATTTTAAAAACAAAACGAATTATGAATTTATTATATTAAATGGAACCCCAAACCGAAAGATAATTTTAGAAAAGATCGGAGATGTCAATGCCTTAATTATAAGGAGTAAAACTATTGTAGACAGAGAACTATTAGATGCTGGTAAAAATTTAGAAGTTATTGGTCGTGCAGGTGTTGGGACTGATAATATTGATGTAGATTATGCCGAAAAGAAGGGTATTCTGGTTATAAATGCACCTGAAGAAAGTCTTGATAGCGTAGCAGATTTAGCAATGGGGTTAATAATAAGTACTTGTAGGCATTTTAAGACAGCTGTTAATAGAACATCCGAATGTAATTTTAATAGAAAAGATTTATCAGGCCTAGAATTGCGAAATAAAGTCTTAGGTATTATTGGTTTTGGCCGAATTGGAAGACGAGTTGCACATAGAGCAAGAGCATTTGGTATGAAAATCCTAGCATATGACCCCTATATTTCGTCAAATTTAAAAGATGAATTGGGTACTGAATTAACCAGTTTTGAGGATATATTGAGAAAATCTGATGTTATTTCAATACATGTTCCTCTTAATAAAACTACATTCCATTTGATAAAATGGGAACATTTTTTATTGATGAAAAAAGGCGTATATTTTATTAATACATCTAGAGGCGGTATTGTAGATTCAGAGGCTCTATTAAGAGCAATAAACGAAGGAATTGTAAAGGCAGCAGGACTAGATGTAATCGAAAAATCTCTCGAAAAAAATGAAGAATTCCTTAAAAATGATAAAATAATTGTCACTCCTCATATAGGCGCTTCAACTATTGATGCACAAAAAAATGTTAGCTGGAGAATTCTTGAAGGGACAATTGACGTTCTTAATGGACTAGCCCCTGAATTTCCAGTTAATTTCCCAAGATTAGATAGCGAGACCAAGGATATCTATACACCCTATCGCCAATTATCTATAAACTTAGCAAAATTACTTGTAAAATTAAACCTTCCTTTTGACAGTATTATTCTTAATTACCCAGAATCATTACCAGAAAATCTCCGAAAAACATTAACAAGACATTTCCTCGCTGTCTTCTTAAAACCTTTAGTAAGTACTAGAATTAGCATTGTAAATTCAGTTCTAATAGCAAAAGAACGTAATCTTGGGATCGTTGAATCTGTAAGAAGTGGAAAAAGTTTTGAAAATTTATTATCCGTTCAAATCATGGACCACAATAAAGTCGCCTCTGAAATTATTGGTAAAGTATATTCCGATGGTTATATTGAAATTATCAAAATAAATGACTTCAATATTTCATTTTCACCAACTGGTAAAATTTTCATAATAAAACATGTCGATAAACCTGGTATGATTGGTAAAATAACCACCTTTTTAGGTAATAATAACATTAATATTGCTGAATTACAAGTGGCTCGCCATGAAAAATCAAAGACTCAGTTAATGGTCTTAAAAACTGATCAAGAACCATCTGATGAATTAGTCAATAAAATGAAGTCCATTGACGATATAATATTAGTTATATATCATAACTTTTAAAAATAAATTTGTACCATGGATAAAATCTCTATCCGTATTTTTATTATTTTTAATGGCTTCTTCTTACTTTCTCAATTTCATCATGATGTTTTGTATAAAAATCAATGATCATCTGTCTAACAACAGCAGTTTTTGAAGATCCATAGTAGGGGATACAATCTTCAATCAAATCTAATGCCATTGGATCTAATCTTAGCAAAAGTTGTACTTTTATATTTTTATAGACTTTAGATTCAGTGCTTTCATATCCTGCTTTTTTTAATATTTCTTCAAAATCTCGTTTTGTTATACCAAACATTTCCATTAATTCATCTTTAAAAATATAATTATCTTCTATTTTATTCATAATTTTATTTAAAACATCTATTAATAAATTTGATAATTTGCTTTTACTTTCTCCTAGTTCTTTTGCTAAATCTTTTATTGAAATAATTTCATCCTCAATTTTATCTCTTTTTTCCCTCCAAACTTTAACAATCTGTTCAATTTCATCCTCTAAATTTTCATTATTTTTTCCCGAATTAGAATTTGATGAACTCATTATATTTTACCGACAAATTTCTCTATATAAAATTTATATCAAAAATATTTATAAACGTTTTCGAATAGATATAAATAATATATCAATATTATATCTTTTCGATAATTCTTTAATTTATCAAAAATTTTTGGATGGAAGCACTATGAATAGAAATTTTAAATCACTAGAAAATAGTATAGAAAAACAAAAGTTATTTAAATTAATGAGAACTGAGTATATTAAACAATATATTAAAGAAGCTAACTTTTTCTATAGAAGCTGCAACTTTGATGAAGAAACAATTTATAAAGCTCTTAATTTATTATCAAGATTCCTATACACAATTCATCCTGAATGGCCTCAAGAAAAAACTGGATTCTTTGCAGCAGCAGTTTATATTGTTTCTCATACTCCCACTAAAGACTGCCTTTATAGATATGAGTCTAAAAAAGATTTTATTAAACGGTTTAAAGGTGTTTCATTGAATAGCTTGAACTGGTACATTAATAGAATACAAAATGCACTAATGATTTACCGAATACATGATAAAAATTCTAGACCTTTTTGGCTGGACACAGAATCATTAGAAGGAGCTATCATTAACAGAATAATCAAGCGCGAATTGACAAAATTAAAATCAATAAATTATTATCCGTATAAACCACTTATCGAAGAATTAGTTCAGATAATAATGGAAAAATTGGAACTAATCCCAAAACAATTCAGAAAAGACCTCTTTAAATATATTTTTAAAAAAATTGAAACTAATCCTGAACTTTATAGTTCATAAATCTATAATATATTCCAAAAAATCTTCCAACATCCAAATTTCCTCTTAAATATTTCCATATTTCTTTCATTTATTAATTTTAAATCATCTAAAACATATATACAATAATTTATTCTATTATAATTTACAAAAAATCAAATTGGTCTGAATTTTTCTCCTCCTTAAATCCAAAATGTGAAGTATTTATATTATATGACCATCAATTATTAATAGAAGAATGAATAATATATTATTAAAAAAGTTAAAAATTTTGAAAATAAAATTAAAATTAAAGGGGTTTAAAAATGGAACTTAATTTTTCTACAATAAATATTCAAAAACCAAGAAAATCAATTGGTGGGTTCTTAAAATCAAAAAATAACAAATATGGAAAAAACCAGTACCTTATTGATCTTATTGATTACGGTATGTCTTTATTAAGACAGGAAGATATTGACCTAAAAATTGATATATTGACCTCTTTAATCGAAGAAAATAAAAATTTGAATCAATTAATGGACGAATTTGGAAAATCATCTAACTTATTACGGGCTATTTATGAATTAGTTTCTTTTGGCTTTATAAACCAAAAAACTTTTAGTGATAAATTAGTGAGTAGTTATCCAGATAACGAATATGAATTTAATTTGGATAAATTAATGTATAAAATTCATAAAAACTTGATCAAGAAAAAGTCTATTCTAATTAATGAAAAAAAATTATTCGAGAATGAAGTCCTATTCCAATGTAAATCGTGTAATAAGACTTATAATTATGTTGAAGCTATTGCTATTAATTTCGTCTGTTGTAATAACCTGATTAATGAATTAAAAAAAGAACCAATTATAGCAGAAATCGATAAAAAAATAGACTTAATTAATAAGAAATTAGATGAATTAACAAAAATTTAACATTGATTTTAAAAAACACATAGTTCATTATTCTCTCTATTATTTATATTTAAAATAAAATAACAGTTTTATCGTCTACCTCTTAATTTTCTATTTAGTTATTATTCTCATTGCATCATTTTCGTTTAACCATTTGATAATAGTCCCTAGAATTAAAGTTTCTTGTCCATCAAGCCCATGTCCACAATCTAAAAGAAGAGTATTTTTATCAGGAATATTAGCTTGTTTTTTATTTAAATAAAAAGAAATTGATGGGGGAAAGAAGGAATCTTTCTTACCATGAATAAGAAATACTCGGTTTTTATTGAATTCCGGGTCGTTTTTTAAATAATAATGCGGTGTAGTTTTCAAGGTATTTTCTTGAATAGCATTTTTTGACATTTGCCGTTTGACATACCAGCCAAGGGATAAAAACTGGTTTTTAACATCACAAAATACTGCAAAATCATGTATTGTACTCATCCCAATAACCATAGCAACTCGGTTATCTACATAACATTTTGTTAATACCATAATCCCTCCTAATGATATTCCAATACAACATATTGAACCAATTTTAACATCAGATGTATTGCAAACAATATCTAATACTTTGGATGTATCATTAAGCGTTTGAAATAAACCTTTTTGTCCTTTTCGGACTATTTGGTCAAAGGAAAAAGTCAAATATCCCATATGCGTCAGAGGAATTAGCCATTTATCGGAACTCTCTTTTCTTCCCATAAGCCCATGAAAAAATATAATAGTGGGCCTCGGTTCTGGATATCTCTTCCCGTCAGAAGTTTCTATTGTTTCAGATGATAAACGATAATATACACCTCTTGATTTAATTCCATCATTAAATACTATTTCAATATTTTCTACATCTATATATTGATGTGAAATATCTTTAAAATGACTTTCAGTCTTATGTATCCCAAAAATAAATAATTCTACAGTAATCCAGATAGCAATCCCAATATATACTAGTCCGTAAACGAGTCCTTCTAAAGTTCCCAGTACGAACAAGAAATAATGAGATACAATAAAACTAATAATTACATAAAATGGTAATACAATTAACAAGATTCTATATTTCATAATTAATCATTTTATAATCTTTTAATTTTAAAAAAAATAATTTAATATTGTTAAATATTTGATATAATCGAATTGTCTAATAAAAATATTATTCAATTATAATAAATATAAAGAAATTTTCTAAAATTTATTAAAAAAATTTTCCTATTTTAAATTAAGATAAAAAATTTTTATGTTTAATCTTTATCTAATTAATAATAAAGTTAATTTAAAATAAAATTAAGCAGTTTAATCAATTTTAAGATTGAACATATACTAAATAAAATTGTTTGATGAAATATAATGAAACAGCATATTAAAGAAATCCAAGAGGCTAATAAAAGAATTGGTTATTTTTGTAGAAAAACGCCATTAATTTATAGTACTACTTTCAGTAATATGGTCAATAATGAAGTTTATCTAAAATTAGAAAATTTTCAAAAAACAGGGTCATTCAAAATTAGAGGTGCTATGAATAAAATACTTCAATTAAATAAAGATGAAGTAAAAAATGGTATTATAACTGCTTCGGCGGGAAATCATGGACAAGCTGTAGCACTAGCTGCAAAACTACAGGGATATAATTGTAATGTTGTTGTTCCAGTTAATACTCCACTTAACAAAATTATGGCTATTGAGAGTTATGGTGCTAAGATTATTACTGCTGGTATTACATATGATGAAGCATTTAATCATGCAATGCAAATTAAAGAAGAGAATAACCTTACCTTTATCCAGGCATATAATGATTTTGATATTATTTATGGTCAGGGAACCATTGGATTAGAAATATTAGAACAAATGCCAAAAACAGACATTGTTGTTGTCCCAGTAGGTGGTGGGGGACTTATCTCTGGTATCGCAGCTTATTGTAAAGGAATTAACCCAGATATAAAAATAATTGGAGTTCAGAGTGAATCATTTAATTCTATGTATCATTCTTTTGAAAAACATAAATTAATTCATTTAGAGCCAAACGGTCTTACTATAGCAGATGGGATTGCCGTTAAAAAGCCTGGAAATTTAACATTTAATATAATAAAAGAAAATGTGGACAAAATTGTCCAAGTAAATGATGACCAAATTGCAAACGCAATTCTGATGCTTATGGAGCGTGCAAAGATCGTTGTTGAAGGGGCAGGTGCGGTAGGTCTTGCTGCAATTCTATATAATAAATACTTTAAAGCAATAAAAAACAAAAAAATTGCAGTAATTATATCTGGAGGTAATATTGATGTCAATTTATTAAATAGAATTATAATTAGAGGTTAAAAAGAAAGCGGTCGCTTGCTAAAATTTTCTACTAAATTACTTGATACACCTGGCTCATTATTAAAATTATTAGAAATAATAAAAAATAATAATGCCAATATTATTTCGATTAATCATAACAGAAATAAATTAGACGTTCCTTTTAAAGAAGCTGAAGTAGAAATTGAAATTGAAACAAGAAATTCAAGCCATATTAAAAATATATTAAAATCTCTAAAGAAATATAATACAAAAATATTAGAATAAATTAGAGGTAAAAAAATGCCAAAATTAAAGATTGAGGATAACATAGAAATATATTATAAAGTTTCAGGAAAAGGCCCAGAAACAATTTTATTAATACAAGGGTTGGGACATAAATCAAGTGGTTGGCAGCTCCAAATACCATTTTTTAAGAAAAAGAAGATGAGAGTAATTTGTTATGATAATATTGGTGTAGGAAAAAGTTCAAGACCAGATTTTCCATATACGATGGAATTATATGTCAAAATTATTAAAAAGTTATTAGAGCATCTCGATATTCAAGTTAAAATCCATTTATGTGGTATAAGTATGGGCGGAATGATAGCTCAACATTTTGTATTAGAATATCCTGAATTAGTAAAAACTTTAATTCTATTAGCTACATCTGCAAAATGTAATGTCAAACCACTAATTGATATAATCAAATCATTAGAAAGTAAATCCGAAGAAGAAAAAATGAATGAGTTATTACCCGCATTGTTCTCTAATTCTTTTGTACGAAGGATAAAAAAAGATGCTGTCCTTTATGAAATGTTAAAACAAGATTTTCAGACTGATCCCACAAGAGCCCAAGATTATGTTAATCAATCATATGCAATTGAACATCATGATACTCGCGAAATGTTAAATAAAATAAAAATTCCCACATTAATTATTGTTGGGAGTAAGGACATATTATTAC
>SUPR01000068.1 GCA_005191425.1 Candidatus Helarchaeota ASGARD archaeon Hel_GB_B | reverse complement strand
TATCAAAAAATATATTTCCGAAAAAATAGAATTAACATTTATATATTTTTGTCGAAAAGTGGAATTTGAAAAATCTCGAAAAAAAATACTTTTAAAATATATACTAAATCAAAAAATCTGGAAAAAAATGTTGAAATTCAAAATATTTTTGTATTTTTAAGTTATATCTTAACATTTTATAAATCTTTATTAGTTTGTGGTACATATCATCAAAAATGTGTTAAAAGAAGGTTGAATAAAATAGATAATTTCAAATATTTTAGCACCATTTAACACTTAATTGGAAAGGTGGTTTAGAAATTTGAAAATACCAATCATTGAAAAAGTTAACAATAAAATTAATAGAATAATCAAGAAATTTGATGATGTATCTTTAGAATTAAACAGTTCATTAAAAGAGACTGCCGATAGTATTTCAAAATCGATGGAGCTTACTTCCAATAATTTAACTGAAGTTTCTAAATCATTTTTAGAAACAGCACAAATAATATCTACTTCATTACAAACTACAACTGAAAATTTAAACGAAGTAGCAAAAGCATTTTTGAAAACTACGCAATCATTAGAAAAAACTTAAATTACAATAGAAAAAGCGTTGGTGGAATCAACTTCAAATCTAATTTCTGCAACAAATAATATGGAACAATCATTAAAAAACGCAACTGAATCATTAGACTCTAGCTTAGATAAATTTACGACTGAAACCAATGAAACCATAAAAAATCTCGAAAAAATGTTTGATAAAGCATTGGACGAAATAAAAAAACTGCGTATTATTGCACATAAAACAGGCATTAAGGTAAGAGCAGACCCAACGTCCATTTCAA
Organism: Candidatus Helarchaeota ASGARD archaeon Hel_GB_B; assembly: GCA_005191425.1. Lineage (GTDB taxonomy): Archaea > Asgardarchaeota > Lokiarchaeia > Helarchaeales > HEL-GB-B > HEL-GB-B. The sequence goes on along the minus strand of SUPR01000068.1, from coordinate 19,162 downwards.
TTATACCTAAGGGTAGAGGGTGTTATTTCGCGTATTGCCGAAGAAGTAAATGAGCTGATGAACATTAAAAAATCATCAGATTAAATTTTATATATACTAATTCTTAAAAAATTACTATATATCACCGACAAATTGCTAATATCAATTTATTGGAAAAATTATTACTTATTTTGGAAATTTTGGTCTGACCAAAAATTTATAAATTATTTTGGATTTATTTAATTATTCAATAAAAAATATGTACGAATAATTAGAAACATATTTTCAAAAAAGTTTTTTTAATTTTAAGAAAATTTTAGATATCTATTTTATTAATAAGATATTATTATAAAGAATAAAATATTTGTTTACTTGAAAAACAATTCAAAGAGTGAAAAAATATGGATTTTACCTTATTGTATATTGTATTGAGTAATTTTATTGTTAGTTTAATTTCATTAGTCGGAGTAATAACTTTAAGCATTAATGACAAAACGTTAAACAAAATTGTTTTTTATTTAGTTAGTTTTGCTGCAGGTGCACTAATCGGCGGAGGATTTTTACATCTATTACCCGAAGCTGTGGAGAAAATAAATTCATTAAACATATACATAATCCTTATCATCGGTTTTATTTGTTTTTTTATATTTGAAAAATTATTGGATTATCATCAATGCCATAATGTAGAAAAAGATCATATTTGCGAGCAACATTCATTCAAATGGTTGAATCTTATTGGTGATGGTATTCACAATTTTACAGATGGGCTGGTAATTGCTGTTTCCTTTATATCATCCTTTCAATTAGGTTTTGTTGCTACAATTTTAGTTATAGCTCATGAGATCCCTCAAGAGATTGGCGATTTTGGGGTACTCATTTATGGCGGCTTTTCCAAAAAACGAGCTTTATTTTTCAATTTTCTAACAGCGTTAACAGCTATTGGTGGTGGAATTTTCGGATATTATTTATTATATTCGCTCCTATCCATTTCTCCATACTTATTAGCATTTTCTGCGGGTGGATTTATATATATTGCAGCAGCTGACCTCATTCCCGAATTAAAGAAGGAAAATAGTGGAAAAAAGACTACATTTATTTCAATCCTATTTATAATCGGAATATTTTTAATGTGGTTTTTTAAAGTAATATTTGTTTAAAGCTAATTAAAGGAATTAAAATTGCCAAATATTAATATGAAAGAACAGACTATTAGCAAATATTTAAAACCGATTATTAGAAATTATGATCAAAATCCTAATAAGTGGTTTTCAACAAAATTTTTTGCTGAAAAATTCAATGTACACCCTTCTACTGTCACGGAGCATTTTCAAAGTCTATCAATGTTGGGACTTGTTGAATATAAAAAATACAAAGGTATCAAGTTAACTCCTCATGGGATTAAACAAGGCCAAATCTTAATGCGAAAACATCGCATTTTAGAATATTTTTTTTCAAATGAATTGGGATTAACCTGTGAAGAGGCATGCAAAGAAGCTTCTAAAATAGACATTTATATATCAGAGAAAATAATTGATAAAATATGTACAAAATTGGAGCATCCAAGGGTTTGTCCGTGTGGACATAACATATTTCATTATTAGGGCTTAGTCTGAATGTTAAAATTCAAATCATATACAATATAAGTTAATTGGATTTCTTCTACTCTCTATTTTTTTTACCTCTTAATAGAGTATTTTATTATCCTTCAAAAATTAAACTTTTTGTTAAATTATCTAAGTATTTTAATTGTTTTTGGAATAATTTATTTTCTAATATATATAGTTGAATTGCCCTTGGTCTTAATTTTATTTGTGATTTGATAAATGTTTTATTATTACCTTCCTTTATCCATTCATTGATCAAACTTTGGACCAATTGTTCTAATTTTTTTCCAAGATTTGATATTTTGGTACATAATTCGTTATTTGGGTTGTATAGAGGAATTGGAATGTTTAATGGGTGTTTATGAATATTTCGCAAGGTTCCGCTTTTTCCAATACTCCCAAAATATTGGATAGAATAAGTTATCGAAGGCGAATTTAATACTGCCATAAGATAATAAGCTTCGTCCAAATTATTTGCCGAATAATAATAAAGACTCGTATCAATTAATTCATAATTTGTTAAAACAGCTGATTTGACAATGCTACCGATTCCATTAAAAATTATTTTAATTTTTCTTTTTTGATTTGGATTAATTAATTTATTAAAATGATTAATTTCATTCCACAATTTCCCAATTTTAGTTCCCTCTTTTATATTTTCTTTATAATAATTATTCAGGAAATTAAAATGGATTTGTGCATATTTATTCAATAATTTTGGTTCATACTTGAAATCTTTTTTATTTATAGGTAAAACAACGTAATGGGTAGTTAACAACTTAAATGGGACGAGGTCAGTACTTTTTGCCACATTAAAAATGTACTTTTTTTCTATAATTGCGTTGTCAAAAGGTTTTTTATTCCAGGGATATTTGGCTTGAAAATCCATATAGGGTGATATTTTAACAAGTTTTTCATTAATTTCAAGATCTATATTAATAAAAATTAAATTTCTGGGTATTAATGACGCGCCTTGATAGAATTTACTGGAATATTCTGATTTTTTTTGGGGTAATAATAATTCTAATATTTTTAATGGGATAAATCTTCTTATAATTTTTGAATTTTCATTAATTGTATTATAATTGTATGGAACATAAATTTCTGGTCTTTTGAACTTGAATTCCCACTTAGAATCTTTTTTAATACAAAATAATTCAATTACATTTATTTTTAATCGCTCAAGAATTGGTCTAAAACCTTTTTTTGCTTTCAAACAGATGCTATTAATTCTAAATATATCCTCCGTAAATTTCCAAATGGTTATCTCTTTGAAATTTTTAAAAGTGCGGAATTTTGAATGTTGATCGCCATTCATAACCCCATTTGTCATAATAAAGAATATAATTCCTCCATTCTTCAAAAAATATTGTGAAACATCTTCAAAAATAAGTGAGCTGATTTCTATTGATGTTGAGTATTTACCACCCCTTATTATCCCAAGTTCTAATGCTTTCATTCTTATTTTTTCTTTATATTCATAAGAATGAATACTATTGAGGACAATCCATGGTGGATTTCCTATAATTAAATCAAATTTAGGAAATTGCGCTCCTTTGTACTCTTTTTCAAACAATGGATTTAAAAGAAAAATATTAATTGAGGTATCTTTTAAATTGTTTAAATAATAAATTAACAATAAATTTGCTTTAACAATTAAAATTGCTATTGGATTTATATCAAACCCATAGATCCGATTTAAATATTTAATTTTGTCAGTGTCAGGAATATCTGATCTTATAATTTTTAATATAATTTCAATAAGAATCGTACCGCTCCCACAATTTGGGTCCAATACATAATCCCCAAGTTTATAGCTGTCATCTACCATTAATTTTGCCAATTCAGGCGGTGTATAATATTCTCCAAGATTACGTCTAGTTTTAATAGTAAACATTTCTTGATATAATAAATTAAAGAGGTCCATTGATTTAAAATTGTATTTATCGATTTCATTAAAAATCATTTTATTTATTTTATTGATTTGTATATTCCACTTAAATAATTCATCTTTAAAAATGTCTATTTTTTTTTCATCGAGAGTATTTTTAAAATTTTCAAGGTCTGTCCATTTCTTAAATAAAAGAACCTTTTTTGCAATAATAATTTTAATCAATAAGGAAATATATGAATGTTTGATGAATAGATCTTCATTCAATTCTGATTTTTTATATAATAAACTAAATTTTTTGGTCCATTGTTCTTTATCACTCATTATTTCTATATAATTATTGTTAGTTCTAAATAAATCTGAAATTTCATTTTTATATTCATAATAAATAGATGAATTTACACCAAAAACTTCTGAAAATTTTTGAGAAGTTAGTGGTATCATATAGAATTACCTATGAAAAAAAGCTTAATAATAAAAAGATTTTTATTATAATAAACTTCGTAATTGCTCATTATAGGGTTCAAAATCATCAAAAATAGTCAGTGGGTCTGCAGTTTTATCTAAAACAAATATTATAAACAAATCTTCATTAATTGAGATACATAGTAGATGTCCTTTTCCCTGTGTACTGGTGGCTACTAATACATCATCTCCCACTTTTAAAGTTGCATATTTAGTCCCTTTCAAAAAAATTGAGGTAGATTCCTCTTTCCATTCATTTATTACTCTTTTTATATCTGCAGAAATGTCCCAATCAAAAGTTTGAGATAAGACAAGTCCATCAAACATACATAATGCCGAATCGTCAACATTGTTACAATATTTAATAAATTGATTAATTATTTTATTTAATAAGCTAAATTTACCCTCTTCTGGTAGTAATTTTAGTTCTGTTTCTCCCGTTAATAATCCACCACTGCTTGAACTTCCTAATAATTCTCCATCCTTTACTTTATTATCACTTTTTAGGTCATCTGGTGTAAGTAAATTACTATCTTGTGATATATTAGCAGGAGTTAATAATCCTCTATTTTGGTTTAGGTCGTCCGATTCACCTATTAATTTACTACCCAATAATTCATTTGTGGATTCATTCGCTCGCTCGATTACTTTATTTGGAGCTGGTCGAGTCCCAAATAATTCTGAGGGTTTTAAATTTGTTTCACTAGGGACAAAAGCTGGTTTTCCTTGTTCATATTCATTATAATTTATTTCATCCGTAGGCTGGCTACTTGGAATTGAAGTATATTCATCCAAGGGAATATCTGAAGAGACGCCCTCACTAATCTTACCAATTTTTTCAATTTGAGATTCGTATTGACTAAATAATTTATTATATTTTTCTAATTCAAATTCCAAATCTTCAATTCTTTTTAATGCATTTTCTAATTGATATTTATTATCATACGCTTCTTTTTGGAGGTTCATTATATATTGTTCATATGATTCTCTGAGTTTTTGTGCTGCTTGTACATTTGTATCTTTTTTTAATGTAGCGACTGTATTTTCTAGGTCTTTAATAATATTTTTTTGGCCCTCTATTGTAATATTTGCTTTTTCTAATAAACCTTTTAATTTATTTATTTCTTCAAATCTGCTTTCATATTCTCCAATTTTATCAATCTGGTCAATTGCTTCTTCTAGATCAACTTCACTTTTCAATTCTTTAATTACATGGGATTTTTTCTTTAATTCTTTAGATAATTTTTTAATTTCTTTTTCTAATTCTTTATTTTTTTTCTTAATATCTTCTATTTCATCGTCTCTTTTGGAAATTTTATTTTCTAATTTTTCAATTTGTAGTTTTTGTTTATTATTTACCGTCATAAATTCTTTAATCAAATTTTGTTGCTTTTTAAATTGTTCTGTTATTTGTTCTTTATCTGAATCTGTGAGATTACCGATCAAAATTTTCTCAATATCAAACTCAAGTGAAATATCTTTAGGAGATATAACTGCTTTTTCAGATTCTTTCACTCTTTTTTTACTTTTCTCTTCCTCTAACTCCTTCTTGGTATCCTTAAGTTCAAGTTCTAAAATTTTAATACGTCTGTTTAACTCTTCCACTTTTAAATTATCTTCTAATGGGCTACTACTACTTGATTTTAATTTTTGAATCTCTTCTTCTTTTTCATTAATTTTGTCTTTCAATTCTTTAATTTTGGACTCATAAAGGTCGACTCCTGCATGTAATTTGTCTAATTCTTTTTGTAAATTGTCAATTTTAAGGCTTTTTCCCTCCGAATCGTTAATATATTTGGTGAGTTTATTATTTAATTCAATAATTTGTTTTTTATAATCATCGACCATTTGTTTATTATTATCGGAAATTTGAGTTGTAAGTTCTAATTCATTTTTAATTTTTTCTATTTTTTCATCTTTTTCCTGTATTTGTTTTTCAAGTTCTGAAACTTTTTTATTAATATTCTCTAAATTTTCATATAACTTGTTTTTTTCATCATTACTGGCGTCTAATAAATTTTTTAGATTTTTAATCGAATCTTCCAGCTTAGAATTTTTAATATTCGTTGCGATTAATTCTTTCTCTTTTTCTTTAATTTTAGATTGAGCATCAGAAAATTGAGATTCTAATGACGCGATATTTTCTTTTTGAGATTCTAAAGTTGAATTTAATTCATCAATTTTTTTATTTGCTTTATCAAGTTCAGATATTAATTTCTCATTTTCAATTTTTAAAGAATCAATTTCCTTTTTTTGATTTTGACTGAGTGTTTTTAATGAATTTAGTTCTTGTTCAAGTTGGTCAGTAGCTAGTGATTCCAGTTTTTCTTTTAATGTTTTAATTTCTGCGTCTTTTCTCTCAATTTCTTCCAATTTATTTTTTATTTCTATTTGTTGCTTTTCAATTTTTTCGTCTTTTAATCTGGCATCCGTCTTATTTTTTGCAACTTCTAATTCTAGTTTTTCAATTCTTTTATTTCTGAAATCAATATCTGCTTTTAATTTTTCAATCTCTTTTTCAAGGCTACTCATAGACATTACTATCTCTCCAGAAATAATTATTAGTGAAAGGTATATAAAAATTATAATATTAATTAAATTTTGGAGAATTTAAGTATTTCTTTTAAAAAAGAGTAATTGAAAGATTATAAATTGTAAAAAAATAAAAGAATTTTAACTATTGGCCCTGATTTTTTAAATTTTCAAAAAAACTTTTGATACTATCAATTAATTCTATTTTTATTTCTTCAACATCTTTTTTTAAGACTAAATTTTCTTTAATATAAACTAAATCTTCTTTGATTTTTTCTATTTCTTTGTCTTTCAAATTAACGGACTCACTTATTTCAGAAATTTCCAATTTAATTGGGTTAATGTTTTTATTTAAAATTATGTCTATTTGAGACTCGAAATTTAATTTAAAATCTTGAAAATTTTCTATAGCTTTTTCAAGACTTTTAGCAATTTTGATTTCCTTTATTTCTTCTTGTAAATCTTTTAATAATAGTGATATATTTGAAATTTCTTTTGTAAGATTGTCCATTTCGCTTGGAATTGAAGTAATATCATTTCTTAACAGTTTAATCTCGCGAGCAAATTCTGTTATGTTTCTATCAATAATATTTAAATTTCCACTAATTTCCTGAAGTTGTTTTAAAGATATAATAATCTGGTCAAGCATGGACTCTGGGGAAATTTTACCATCAGGAGTCCTTATAACTGGTTTGGTAGAAACAATTTTAATTGGTTCAATACCTTTTTCCTTTTTCTCTTTCTTTTTAAGTTTCAGAACAACGGCGTTAGCCAAAGTTTGAATATTAAGTATTAGTCTTTTCTTTTCCATATCTTCAAATAGCCAATTTAATAGATTTTTTAATAAAATTCGGTGCTGAATAACTTGAATACCCCCCCTAATATTATCTCTAAACAATTCATAAGTCCCAAAAAATACAAATTTACCAAGTCCTTTTTCCGCAACAGCGATTACTGGTGCATTTGGTGGTTCGGCATGTTCTCCTGAAGATACTATTACCGTTGCATCTTTAGATACATTTAAGCTACAAGCACCTGGTAATAATAAAAGTTCGATCTCAGTCGTTATTGGGTGTAAATTAAAATTCTGAGATATTGGAAGTGTCCTTATTCCATAATTTTGTTCATCATCACAAATCTGGTCATTATTGCATGTAATCCCAAATTCTTTACCAATTTCATTTAGGTTTGTACCTAACCCTTTATCTCCACCAGCATTACTTAATAAAACTACATTACCACCATTTTTTACATATTTAATAATTTGTTCTATTTCAAATTCCCGAAATTTCGACCTATCTGGGCATGCAAAAAATACTATGTCATACTTCGACAATTGACCAAGTGAAATTGGAAATTCAAATTTTGAATTGATTTCATGACCTTCATCTATAATTATAGATTTGAATTTAGTATAGTTCTCCTCTAATTTTCCTCGCTCATTTTGTGTATTATCAAAACCAATGCTTGCCTTAAAACTTTTTTCCATTTTTTGACCCTCTAATATAAAAAATTGTGGAATCTAGTAAAATTTTTAGAGCTTTAAAAGTCTTCTAATTTTAAATTTGTTTTATATCTAAAATAATTATTTATGATTGAATCTCTTTATTTTTACTTTAATTCTTTTTATAACTATTTACTTCTTCTATTTAAAAATTATTTATCACATCTAAAATTTACTTTTTTTCATTCTCTTTTATAAAGATTTAAAAGGATAAATTCGAATATATTAAATTTAATAAATTATCAAATAAAAATAATGAATTTTAGAACGACATTTACTAAATAAATATATGTCTATATATTTAAAAATTAATAATTTAATAAAATTTTTACATTCATCTAAATTCAATTCTAAACATTTCACAAAAATGGTATAAAACTTTTAATTTTCAATCTGTAATTAAAATACGCGCTATCAATTTTCATTTTAGTCCAATTAAAAATTAATTAAATTTATAATTTTAATAAGACCCTAATACAAATAAATTTAATTTCTCATCTTTTTGATTAATCTTATTTAGAAATGAATTATCTCCCCTATTTTAATAGATTAATCATTAAAAATCTAGAATAATCAAAAAAAACAAAAAGTAGTATTGTATCTACCCATTTTAAAATCAATATTAGTTTTAATATTCAAATTTTTAAAAAAAGTTTTAAATTTCTTATATTGATAGATTGACAAAATGATAAAAAAACCCAAATCAAAAATTGCTTATTTAATTAAATTTCTAAAATTAAAATTTTTAATGTGATAGTTTATGGGCTATAAAATTGCGATTGTTGGAAAAGGTGGTGTTGGAAAGACCACAATAGCAGGGACTCTTTCAAGGCTATTTGCAAGAAATGGTTATAGGGTTATTGCAATAGATGCGGATCCAAGTATGAACCTATCAACAGCTATAGGAATTTCTAACGAGGATTTAAAGAAAATCAAGCCAATTTCTGAGCAAAAGAAAATAATTGAAGAACGCGCTGGGACTCAAGGTGGTGTATTTGTACTAAACCCCAAGGTCGATGACTTACCCGATAAATTCCAAGTAATAGGCCCTGATGGAGTCAGATTATTAGTAATGGGTACTGTCCAAACACCAGCAAGTGGTTGTATGTGCCCCGATAACGCATTAATTCGGGCATTAATATACCACCTCATCTTGGAAACTAAGGACGTTGTTATTCTAGACATGGTCGCTGGCATTGAGCACCTAGGAAGAGGTACCGCCAAAGCAGTTGACGCTATGATTATAGTTGTAGAACCTGGAAATCGGTCTATTGTCCTTGCAAAAACCATAAGAGATTTAGCCTCTGAACTCGGCATTAAAAAAATCTTTTTAGTAGGTAATAAAATCTCATCCGATTTTGAACTGGATTTTATAAAAAATAAAGCTAAAGAACTTGGAATTGAAGTTCTATCTAATATTCCTTTAGACCAAAAAATAAAAGAAGCAGATTTAAAATCAATTGCTCCTATAGATAATGACGAAAATTCCAAAGGTATTGAAGTAATTAAATATTTATATGAACAAATTATTATGAATATTGAAAAACGCGTTTAAATATTATAAAAAGTTAATTAATATGAAAAAAATGAATCTTAAACTATTGAAAATAAAGAATTTAAGGGTCTTTTTCATTTTTTTATGTTTATTATCATCAATTTACATTTTTTATGTTAATTTTTCATTGGTCAGAAAAAGTGGAATTATTAAAAGTAGTTTTGATAAAAAATTTATTATTTTTAAAAAATCATTTATTGATGTAGATAACAATTCCCAGCTTGAAATGGTAGCAGATTATGGAAATGGGACTAAAATTTCACCATTTGTTATTGAAAACAAAACTATTAACGGTAATAATGGATTCTGTATTCGAATTAGAAATACCAATAAATATTTTATTCTTAGAAATTGTACCTTATATAATGGGACTTATGGCTTGTCTCTCTCAAATGTTACAAATGCAATAATTTATAATAATACTGTTCTATTTAGCAATAGCGGATTATATGGATTTCAATTAACACATTCAGAAATCTATGCAAACAATTTTTTTTCAAATAAATATTATGGGATTAAGATAATTTCTAATTCAAATAATAACAATTTTTCAAATAATTTCATTTCTAATAATTTTAGAAGCGGAATAAAAGTCGAATCTTCTATTAAAAATAATTTTTTTAATAATACTATTAAATTGAATGATTATTATGGTATAGAAATTGTCCAATCCAATTACTCAGTTATTTTTAACAGCACTATAAATTTAAACAATAAATCTGGTATAAATATTATATTATTCTCTTTTTATAATCAAATTTTGAATAGTACTATCAATAATAACACCGAATATGGGGTTCATTTAAATTTAGCCTATAATAATACAATTAGTAATAATTGGATCATTGATAACTATAGAGGAATTTATGAAGAGGCAAGTGAGTATAATATCTATCATAATAATAAAATAAATGATTTAGATAGTGACCATGATAATCTTTCTGATTATGAAGAAATTGAAATATATTTTACTGATCCTTCCGACCCGGACACAGATAATGATAATTTATTAGATGGAGAGGAAATCTTTTACCAAACAAATCCTTGCAATAATGACACCGATAACGATAACCTATCTGACGGAGATGAAATTCATATTTATCATTCGGATCCATTAAAACTTGATACTGATTTTGATGGGCTAAATGATTGGGATGAAATATATATATATAATACATTACCGAACAACTCTGATACTGATTCTGATAGAATGCCTGATGGTTGGGAAGTTTTAAATGGACTTGCCCCTACTAATAAGTTAGACGCTCTTCAGGACATCGACAATGATGGGCTAACTAATTATTTGGAATATATTTATAAAACAAATGTAAATAATAGTGATACTGATGGTGATGGATACTCTGACGGACTGGAAGTCTCAATCGGGACAAATCCTCTAGACCCAAACAGTTTCCCACAAATCTCAGACCAACTAATTATTTATATTATCATTTTTATGATTATTGGACTAATTATTTTAATTATTAACCTTACGATTTCAATTAATTATTATAGAAAAGCAATTTATCATAAAAAAAAGTCAAAAAACACAAAATTAAAACATAGAAAAGGAAAAATCATTTAAACCTAATATTTTTTTAAGAATTAAGATATATGTAAATTTAATTTCGAATTTAAGTATAGGTGCGATACTTTTTGCCGGATTCTTCTAAAAAATTTAGGGTATCAAACAATAATAAAAGAAGGCTTGAAAATGAGGTAAAAATAGCAAGGAAAAATTTAATTTTATCATTTTTAAATCTTATAATTTTTATAATATTAATGATTCTTGGAATATTTTTTATGTTCAATTTTCTAATTGACCCATTTAGCTCAATTACTATCTTCCTATTTATTTTTGCTACTGTTTTTTATATTCTTCTAATGATTTCTATCGAGCGTTTTTTATTTACAAAAGAAATGGGTCTAATTAAAAAATCTGAATTTGACAGTCTATCCAAGAAAAAATTGATAGAAAAAGAGCCCAAAAAGAATATATTTAAAAGAATGTTTGATATAATTGAAAAATTTCCTTACGAATATAAATTTAAAGGATATAAAAAGATTATAGTTAAATATCTTGGCTGGTTTATTTTAATTTTTGTATTTTTTATTTCTGTTGTCATTAGAGTGACTATTTTTGAACTTCAAAGTTTTGATATTAATTTAAGACATTGGGTACAATATTTTGGGTTTAATGTTTTTGTATGTTTTATTGGTTGTATTATTCTTTATACTTTTTCGAGAGCAAACTTATCCGGGACTATTAAATTATCCGTGGTCGGAGTAGCAATCCTTATCCAAGTTGTGGTTATAACCGATTATTTCTTTTTTCCATGGGAACTACCTTATGATGATATTTTATGGAATCACTTTTTCAGGGCATTTTTTTCATTTTTGTTAGACCCCAAATTGAGTTATGCAACTGGTATAGGGCACCCTGTATTATTAACCATTTTAATTGCATTGAGTTTTTCGTATATTTTTATAAAAAGAAGCATTAATTTAGACATAACAGGCAAAAAAAAGTTCCTATATCCTACTATAAGAAGTATTATTGGGAGCTTAAATTTGTATGTTATGACTATTTATGCTATGGTTATGTTTAAATTTAGTGAAGCTTTTATTTCTATTTTTATTTCAAGTAGTTCATGCTTTATTAATCTTGCATATTCAATGTTATCTCTCATTTATTTTTCTCCCTTGTTTATAGTAATTTTATACAAGATTATTTATGATGAAAGAAATAAAAATAAAAATAAATTAAATGCTATATTCAAATACTTAACTAAAAAAAATAATATTAATATAAAGATTGTAAATAATGACGTAATTCAAGTCATTGAGAGTAAATATAAGCCAAGATACTTTATCAAATTAACTATTTTTTCAATTCTTCTATTACTTGGAATTATAATTTTATTTATAACAATGTGGGCATATCCTTTATTGGTACCCAGTGAATTTTTATGATTTAATGGATTTTTCTCTATGTAACATCATTTTTAATATATAGAGAAATTATCAATAATATGTTAATTATGCGGGTATGCTATTTTTTATTCAGACATGAATTTATTTTAATGATAATGATATTAAAGTAAATCAGTAAATAATGATTGCATTTTTTATGAATGGGATATTTTTATATTTAAATTTCATATTGAATTTTTCTATCTGTTAACCTATTCATTCTGCTAAAGTAAATTCATAATAAAAAAATGGCTACATAACTAAATTTTTTCCCGACTAATATACTTTTATGCATATTTAGATATGTCATCTATAAGTAAATAAAAAAATAAATATATGAAAAAGAAACAATATTAAACTTTAAACTCATATTTATGAATTAAAATTTCAACATCAATAAATATATATATTTAAATCCAATTTAAATTCTTATTTATATTCATAGGTATTCCTCATATAAATGTTGAAATTATCGGTCGTTGTTTTCAATTATAAGAAAATAAATTAAAAAGAGTGAATTTTATGATTAAAAGAAAAAATAATTTTTACTTAATGATCTTTTTTTTTATTTTAATTGAATTTTCCTTTTCTATTATTAGTTATAATTTAAATTTTATTGGTAATAATTATCAAGTAGTTAATAACCCATTTACGATAAATAATGATTATTCGTATACTGATCTAGAGTATTCTGGGCCCGGGATAAATATTAAAATAGGTGAACAGGCACTTAATACGAGCTCTTTTAATGGTTTAACTCCTAGTGATTCTATATATGGGACTGTGCCAGCGACTTGGACCGGATATGAAACGTATCTTTCGATATCAAATTTAAGAGAAAGTGGTCAATGGGTTGATAATCCAATGATTACAACGCATTTAAATTGGTATAATTCTAAATCCGGGGATACCAGCGATATTGATTTTAATTTTAATGCAGACAATACACCTGGTGGTGGGGGTGATAGTTTAGAGATAATAATTAAAGGATGGGAGAGTACAAAAGCAAATCAAAACATTGATTTTACTTCTAATCTCAACGGCTGGAATCAGTATACCGGGACAAGTGCATATGGCGATCCTGATGAGGACACTCCTGATACTGTTGGCCATGATACTTCTCATGGAGACGGGGGTGTTGCGTACTTTTATCATGATGTATATGCTCCTGATGGCAATTCAGTATCCGAAGGTCCCTCTGTTAAATGGAATCAAACAATAACTTTATCAACGACCGATATAATAGTCACTAAAGCTTATTTAAGTTATAGTTATAGGATATTTGATACTGCCCATAGTTGGGGTCAAAATCCGCAGAACCCATCAGGTTTTGCAATTGGGCATGTTTATATTAATAGCGTAGAATTTGATGGGACTTCATATACATGGCCAAATGCCCAAAGTAAAACTGTTTCCAATAAAGATGTTACATCTATTTTACAAAGTGGATCGAGTTGGACCCTTGCATTTGGTTTTGAATGTGGACTACAAATTGCTGGAAGATCAACATGGTTGGGCGACCAAAATGGATATATTGATGCGAATGGGTGGTTTAATTATGTTAATCTTACTATTATCTATCAAAAGAAAATAAATACTGGGTCTGAAGCATTTTGGAATCAAACTACTTCCAATTCTCTTAAAGGTCGCAGTATAATTTCAAGTAATCTAAATTTTGCTTTTAGAGGAAATAATACAATATCCGGCGGGGCATCTTCATATATATGGGCACAAGTTGGGAGCAATGGTAAGTGGGGTTCAAAACATTATATATCTTATCAAGGGACGTATCAATTTTTGTCTAATATCGAAACAACATGGAGACAAGCTGATCCAATTAACATTTTAGGCGATTTAAGTACATTAGGTACTACGACTAATCTTACGATCAGACTTGGGGTTACAACAGCTGGACTTGATTTTAATTCTAAATATCCAATGGGAATTAGATTTGATAATATTACGATAAATATGGTCTGTGAATTAGATCCAGATGACTCAAATGTAAATATGAATGTGCTAGATGTTTCACACGGATCAGCTGCATATCAAATCACGGGGTCTTATGGGAGTGGAACTGCCACTATTAATGATAATTGGAATAGTAATAAACATAGATTTGATTTTTCAATATCTTCAAGTTTTTCAGTTACTTTTAACGCATATTTAAGATTAAATGAAACAAAAGTAGCAAGTGCGTTAAGTAATTTTACTATTTCTTCCCAAGATATGACTAGAGTAACATGGTGGATTTATTTTGACCCAACTTCATTAGCAAATCTTACATCATTTAGTTTTAATGTAACTGTTCCAAATGATTGGGATCCTAACAGAATTTGGATACCAGGATCGGCAGTAAATTATGAAATTAAAAATCAAACTAATTATATGCTAGTTATAAAACCAAGTGATGTTAATCAGAATAATACAATGGTATTCTATAAATATTTCACTGAAAATAATGATGGGCTATGGAAAATTAGATTATATGCACCAAATTACATATATGATATTAAAAGTCAGATTGAAACAGCCGGGACTTGGACTGATTCTAATAAATTTTATCCAAATAATAATTCAAGGACTCAAATTTTCATTAATACTTCATATCCTTGGACTCAAGGAATGGCTAGCCGTACTGTTGCTCAAATTGAAGATGTTAACCAGACGCAAGTTAATATTGAAATTCGACATGATTTCTATTCTTCAATTACCAGTAGTGTCTATAATATGACTTGGCTGGTCGCTCCTAATTCAATTGGAACTTATAGGTCAATAGTACGGTGGAACAATAGTATAAGCGGGAGTTCTGTTTCAAAAATAGGATTTAATTATATAAATTTCGAAGTTTGGAGAAAAACTAATGTATTTATTTATATTGATAAATCTTTTGATTATGGAAATAGCTATTTACAACCAAGCTTTTTACCATTTAAGGCAAGATGGTCTGACCAATTATCTAATGCTGTTTCTAATGGTCATTTTTATATCGAATATAATTCAACTTCATATGTCCTTGTCAATTATACAAGTTATACAGAAGGAAGGAATGTGAATAAAGGAAATTATACTATTAACTTACCCACCTCTGCCTTAAAAGCCGGACCACAAAATGTTACTTGTTATTTATTCAAGAAATATTTTGACTCAATAATAAGGCCATATTTTATTAATCAGACTGTAGATGTCTCTGCAGATGTAATTACTCCTCAACAAAAATGGAACCTGACAACCTATTATGCTGAAACATTAGAAATAAATGATTATAATATTACAGTTCAATTTTATGACGAATTTGAACAAGCTAATATTAAAAATGGGACATCTCCATGGACTAATGTTGAGGTGAAAATTGACTATTTGAATGGGACAATTGATTATTTTTCACTTAAACCTGACGGGATTACTTGGTATTATGAAATAAATACTGCTGAAATTCATGACCATGCCGAGTATAGGATCACTATGAATGTGGTCGAGTCAAGTCCATATCAGTATAAATTTGAAACTCAAACTTTTAATGTAAGAATTCAAATAGTATATTCTGATTCTGACCTGGATTTAGTAAGGACTTCTATAGATCATCCTCCAAGCGGATCGGGTTGGTTAACTTATAATAATATTACCGATCTTTATTCTGCTCAAATTTATTGGAATGAATCATTCGAAGTTAAAGTATACTTTTTCAATATTACGAGTGAAATTGGAGTTGATAACGCAAAAGTAAATTTAACTGGGTGGCCCGATATATCGACCATTTTAGATTTAAACAGTATTGGGGGCGGTTTTTATAAATTAGATATTAATGCTAATAATGAAATTATTCCAGGTACATATAACTTAAGAATTAATGTAAGTGCACCTGGATACCAGTCAAGAGAAATTTATCTTACTTTATATATATTGAATCGCTCAACTCAATTAATTAGGCCCACATATTCCTTTGCTTATGTTTCAATTCCTTGGAATGACAGTTTTACACTTGAAATTTTGTACCAAGATACTGTTAATAGCCCCTATTTAAATTTGTCTGGTCCTCAAGTTTCTATTTCTGTCTTAGAAGGTGGTCATGCTTCTAGTTTAAATTGGTCTCTAGCTGGTCCATTTTCCAATAATACATATAAAATTACTTTCCATGGAAATATAAGTGATTTAAGTGAAAAACATTATTATCTCTCCATTAAAGCCTCAAAAAATAATTGGACTACACGATATATGGATTTTGAAGTTATTATTACTCCAATTAAAACAGAATTGATTGTAGATCCATCCATAATTTCTAATCATCCACGCGGTAATAATAAAACTATAAGTATTACATATCGTGATTTGGACCATACCATTGATTTAACAGGCAATGTTGAAGTAAATTGGTCAAATGATGGGAATGATTATTATAGCATATCAAACCCATTAGTAAGCTCTTATGGCTATTATTACCAGATTGAAATAAATACTTCTTGGACAAGCATTAGGACTTATTATATCAATATTACTGTTTCTAAGCCTCATTATATTACTAAAAGTTATTATGTAGAAGTGCAAATACGTCCCAGATATACTCAAGTCATTTATGATGTCCCACAAATAATAAAATGGGGTAAAAATGCCACTTTGAATGTCTACTTAAAAGATTTAGATAACAATCAAATCTTATCTCCATCCGTTATCTATGCCGACGATATTACAATAAATGAAACTCAAGGAGTCAAATTAACTTATAGCCAAGATGGTAATGGATATTTACTGGATATAGATACTCGCGACATATCGAAATGGCCTGTAGGTCGCCATCAATTGAATGTTACCATATATTCTGCTTATGGTTATTATAATTCTTCAACTTTGATTGATATTATTATTGCAACACGTGAAACTAATTTAATCTACTTAACTCCTGATATTGTCCCCTATTTATATAATCTTACTCTCAAATTCAGATATACTGATCAAGATAATACCTCTGGTGCCTCTGTGGGAATAAATAATGATACTAATCCTCAGATTCCATGGCTTACTACATATGCTGGAAATGTATCAATATCATTCCAAGTATTTAGAGATGTTGGACTGACTGATGAAGTTTCTGGGCTGATATATTGGATTTTTAGCATGAAAAATCAAATGGGTAATGGATGGTATAATATTACACTTGATACCTCTTCCTTGGGACTTACTGGTGGTTATTATGCCCAAATTAATGTTTCTTGGATTTCCGACTCATTATATTATAATAAATCAATTATTGTTCCGTTTAATATTAGAAACATTACATCATTACTTGAATATATTCCCCCTGGGAGTGTAAAATATGTCCCCGGTTCTTTTGGAATTGATTTTAGATATACCAATCTTGATGAAGGTGGTAGTCCAATCTCTGGGGCAGAATTAAATGTAACAGCAATTTATGATATCAATGATGTAAATATTACCAGTTCATTCTATTACTCATCAAATTATACTGTAAATTATCAAGGGAACGGCTGGTATGAATTGAGGATATTTATGGGGCCAAATAATCTCCATGAATTTGGGACTTATAAAGTAAGTGTTAAAATTAATAAAACAAATTATGATTCCCGCACTATTTCAAATATTACATTTACTATTAGACGTGGTTATACTCAATTTACATCACCATTTGCACCTGCATCTCAAATTATTGATGGACTTACAAATATTACAATAAATTATATTGATGCAGAAAGTGGTGAAGGAATTGTAAATAGTACCGGTAATGTAATATTAAGGTGGAATTGGTTAAATGCATCTCACCCCAATATATTATTTGTTTATGGCTGGAACCAATCCACTTCAAGCTGGGCAATTGGAGCATATAGCGGCGATGATGGGCGATATCAATTTTTAATTAATGCATCAACTGCATTAGGACTTGTTATTGGCGGAAAATATTATCTTACTTTAAATATCTCTGCTGGCTCCTTAGTTCAATCAAAAGAATTGAATATTACTTTTAGAATTCAACCCCAAACTTCTATTATGGGCGTTGACTATCCAATTGAAGTGGTCTGGAACGTTAATGCTACATTTAATGTTACTTATACAAAATTAGATGGGTCAGTAATAAGTGATACTACTATTTCTTTGTACTGTATAGACTTTGGAACTTATTGGAATAGTTCTTATTGGAGCTATTTCCATTACGGTAATGGAGTATACAATGTAACTGTAAATACATCATTATATGCTCCTCCAAATTCTGGTTATTTCACATTACGAGTTGATGCATCTAGTGCAAATTATACAGACAGGTCAATGAATGTAATAATGAGGGTCAGGCCAATTGATACACAAGTTATATTGACCCCACCAACTGCTACTTCTTATGGTGAATTAGCGAATATAACTATAAAATATTGGGATACTTATTACTCAAGTCCAATAAGTGATGTAGGGACAATTACTGATAAAATTGGTGTGTATATTAACTGTACTAATATAGATCCTTCATACTGGAATGTCTATGTAGGGGCTAGTCCTGGGTATTATATTTTGTCTATCAACACGACAGTTTTTGGGTCGTTAAGTGCAACAGGACATTTGGTACAATTCTATGTAAAATATACTGGTGAACCATACTATCAAAATTGGTCTGGATTAAGTCTTAATTTAATTGTCCAGGCAAGAAATACTGAACT
>SUPR01000067.1 GCA_005191425.1 Candidatus Helarchaeota ASGARD archaeon Hel_GB_B | reverse complement strand
TATTGAAGTTGAATTATCGTTTAGGAGATAATCAATATGCCAGTGAATATTTTTCTCCTTTCGTAAATGTCTTTTTAATCTATTCTCAATATTAGTTGAAGATGAGATACCCATAGCAGAACCTACATAAATATAGATACCAGGAGGAAAGCTAATTAGACCCAAACTTCCCACTTTAATATTTGAAGACTTAGATTTTTCAATTATTAATAAATAAACGCCTCTCATTTTATAAAAAGATTGTTTATCCATAAAATGGTATATCAAAAGATTTGTTACTGATTTTTTTAATATCATTACCTTTAGCAAACATACATGCTTTATTCAGAATCAAATTTGCGTACATCTGTGCATTAAATATTTTTTTAATAGTTTTATAAAATTCATTTTTTGTTAGACCATCAAAAAATATTCTATCAGAGATAGCCCATGCATCAGGATAATTCTTATTACTTCTCAAGTTATAATCTACTTGAAGTAAATACATTTTGTCCAAAAATTTATCGATAAAATTCTGTACAATTTTATTATTACTTTTTAGAGCATTAATATGAATTGGGCTGATTTTTGTTGAGCATAAAATAACGACAAAATCTTTACCTTTTGGGACGAATACTTGCATACGAACTGGGTGTGGGTGATTATAAGGATAATCAATATCAAAAATAAATAAATTTCGTTTTGCTAATTCATCTCCTTTATGTTTTATTCTATATATACCTTCATCTTGGCACCATGTCCTAATAGTTTCTTCGATATTATTTGAGTTATACATAGGAATAATCATCTCATTCTTTTTATTATATATTATAATTTATTAACTTTCCAAATAATTTATTAATCTAAAAAATATATCGTAACACCCTATTATTAATATTTTATTCAATAAAATATAAAATACGTTAAAAGTAATTCACAAAAAAAGATGTGAAAAATCGTGGAGAATATCATAAAAGAATTACAGAACCAGAATAATACTATCGGAGCGGTTACTGTTTATAATTGGCAGCAAAACCAGATATTATACCAATCTAGTGAATGGGATATTACCCAGGATTTGGGTACGATTCTTAGTGCTTGGACTGAAAGCCAGCCCTCTATTTTAGTTCAAGGAGTAAAATATTCCACACTCCAATGCACTCCTGAAAGATTAATTTGCCAAAATTTACAAGGACAGGGATCAATTGTTGGTGCTAATATTCAAAATAGGTTAATTATAATTAGTTGGGTTTCTGCGGAAGGAGCGCCCGGTGACGCTTATAGAGATCTAACAATAACTTTAGACAAAATTAAACAAGCAGGATACTAACAATAAATATATTTTTTATTTATATTTTCTTATTTTATTTTTGCTAACATACCTTCTTTTCCAATTATAGATAATTTTTTAATCGCCATATTTTTGTATTTAACTGAATCAGAATCACCTAATTTCTTTTTAACTTTAGCAATCCAAGCCAGACATAAGCCTTCTAAAAAAGTATCTTTTAACTTCTTAATTAATGTTAAAGATTGTTGTAATATTTTCACACCTTCGCGTTCTTGTCCAGTAATTGACCCTTTAGCAATTCCAATTCCCAGAGTTGATTCTGCAATACCGAGTTTATTTTCTCGTAATTCATAAAATTTTAATGCTTTCTCGCATTCGTTAAGTGATGACCCCCAATTTTTTTGTTCTCGATATATTTTTCCAAGTATTAAATGACAATCAGCTATATTATCAATGTCATTAAATCTTTTTAATCCTTTTAATGCTTTAATAATACTTGATTTAGCCGCTTCATAATTTTCTTGATGAAAATTTAACAGTCCAATATCTAAATATGTCCTTGCAATGCCTTTTTCATTATTGGATTTTCTGTACAATTTAATAGCTCTATTAAAATTTTCAAGAGCTACAATAAAATTATTTTCATCATCATATACTGAGCCCAAATCTGCACAAATATCTGCCTCAATCTCTTTACATTGGTTATATAGTCTTTTTTCTTTAATTATTCTCTCTGCTTCTTTATAATATTTTAATGCTAATTTATTGTTTTTCTTTTTATAATTTAATGCACCAATATAAGCAAGCCCTTCAACAACTTTAGTAGATAACTTCAACTTATCAAAAATTAATACAGATTCTTTCATTGCTTTAATTCCCTCTTCTAATTGACCATCCAATACATATGAAAATGCCAAATTTTGTAATATTTCGCCTTTAAGTTTAAGTTTACCCATTTTATCAAGAATAGAAATCGTTTTTTTAAAATATTTTATGGCTTTTTTAGAATCCCCTTTTTTATATGCATCTACAGCTTTTGAATAAGAGTCACTCATCGAGAACTTACCTTTATCAAATAATTCTTTTACAACTAAATCAAAAAGTTAATATTAAAATATGTTTATTAAAACTCAAATATAATAAGAATTAAGTTTATGAATATTAACTTCTTAAGATGGTTAAAAATGGATTTATATAAAAAAATTAGAAATGTTCCAAACTGGCCAGTTGAAGGTATTCAATTTAAAGATATTACTACATTATGTCAAGATGCAAAAGCATTTAAAGAAGCGATTGATAAAATAGCAATGCACTATAAAAAAATGAAAATTGATAAAATAGTCGCAATGGAAGCAAGAGGATATGTTTTTGGAGCACCTCTTGCATATTTACTTGGTGCAGGGTTTGTCCTATTGAGAAAGCCAAATAAACTTCCATATAAAACAATAGAGGAAGAATATGAAAAAGAATATGGTAAAGATAAAATTACCTGCCATATTGACGCAATAAATCCAGGCGAAAATGTTCTTGTAATCGATGATTTACTAGCTACTGGTGGAACTGCATTAGCCGCCGCCAGACTAGTTGAAAAAATGAAAGGAAAAGTCGTTGAATGTGGCTTTTTAATTGAATTGACCGGTAGCTTACATGGCAGGGAATTTCTCGAAAAAAATGGATATAAATCATGGAGCCTTTTACAAATTGAAGTTGAAGAGTAGATACTTTATATCATTTTTTAAGATTTTATTTGTATTCTTTTCATTTATAATCTAATTTTTTTCAATTCACGTCTAAAGTTTACATTTTTTAAAATATCTTTTTTATTATTCTGAAAATTTTGAAAATTTGTTGCCCTCAAAACTTTTGGAAATAAAATTTCAGAATAATTTTATAAATAAAAAATTATTAAGAATAAAATGTCGATATTTTAAAATCATATTCATATACTAGAATCACTAAATTAAGAAAAAAAGTATAAATAGATGAAATCAATCTATTCTCTCAAATTCTTCGCGCGGAGCACCACATTCTGGACAAATATCCGGCGGACATGATGGAAGGTCTCCTTCACATTCCCACCCGCATATCTTACAACGCCATTTAGCCATTTTATATCATTCTCCTTATTTTGATTCTTTTTTATTGTATTTAGTTTAAAAATTTTTTTATCTAATTTGCTATATTTGCTAAATTATTAGTCCCTGAAAAAATTGCAAATACTAAAATTACCAATAAAACAATTAAAATAATTAAAAATAATAATTATAGACCAAGAATTTTATGAAATTTTATTTAACTTAAAATCTCATTTACAAAATTAGATTAAAAAAATAAAATGGGCCTAAGAAATATAGCTTTTAGGTTTAATTTTATTTGTAAGGAACATGAAAATGGATTTTGAAATTAAAAAAATCAAAGATATAATGTTTATTAAACAAGGTGGAATTC
This sequence comes from Candidatus Helarchaeota ASGARD archaeon Hel_GB_B, assembly GCA_005191425.1. Lineage (GTDB taxonomy): Archaea > Asgardarchaeota > Lokiarchaeia > Helarchaeales > HEL-GB-B > HEL-GB-B. The sequence continues at coordinate 16,282 of SUPR01000067.1, read as the reverse complement.
TCCTTTTTTCATTAATAGGATTAGGAGATAAATCAGACATAATTTCATCATTTTTAGAAGCAATAAAATCTTTTTCATATGAATTAGATGAATTTGGGGAAATTAGGTCAATTAATTTATCGAAATTTACGATATCATATTATTGTAAAAACCCAGCCTTTTATATTATTGCAATTCATGAATCAGAAATTCCATTACAAATCTTATCGAAATTTCTTGATAAAATAAATTCAAAATTTTTAGAAAGATATTCCGAAGAAGTTATTATAAAGTGGGACCATAATACTTCAATTTTCGAGCCATTTATTGAACAATTAAAGAATGAAATTCAAGATTTCTCGAAAAAATATCTGTTAACTCCAAATAAATTAATTTATAAGCTGGACAATCAGTTAAAAAATAGATTATTTGAGGACAAGCAATTATTGGCAATATCATATATCTATGAAGACAATGTAATTCAAACAGAATTAAATAATAATTTAAAAGACTATGAACTTCAAGTATATATTAGTTCTCCATATTATAGGCGCACTATTTTAAATTTGGGACAAATACTTACTTCAATCGGTAAAATCTTATTAAAAAGCCAAAATTTACATTTTATTATCAAATCAAGGAAATTTTATTTGGGTATTAAACAGATAAAAGATTTTTACTTAGGAATAATTGGGTTGGATTATAATTCAATTAAAAATGCTTTTATAAAAATATAAAAAATAGGAGTATTAATTAAATGATAGTAAAAAGTTTTAAAGACGCAATTAAACAAATTTCAAATATTATTGAAATAGAAAAAATTGCTGTTTATAACGGTAATAAAGTTAAATTTTCAAATTTTGAGCATAAAGAAATGAACAAGATTTTTCGGTCAATAGAAACAGCATTAAATAATATTGGTTTTGACATTGAATGTCAGGAATTGGAAATACATAATGGAAATAAATTATTAAAATTTTTTTTAAATAATGGGAATATACTTGTTATAAAATTTACTACGGATCAGATTATTAATAAAATGATAATTAATGATGGAGTATCTGCAATATTTCAATTTATTAACACTTGATAAAAAATCTAATGGTAAAATAAAATGGAAATTGACGAACTATATCAAAAATTTTTCAATTTAACAAAAATGAGGGAATATAAAAGTTCATTAGAAATTATAAATAATAATGTTAATAATTTTTCGGCACAAGAAATTTTGGTAAAAGTAATTGCCCAGACTTTAAATAATATTCAAACATTTGATGAAAAAGGATATCAAAATGTATCTGCCTTTCAAGTTTTGGCTGCTGCTAAGATTGCAAGTGACGCTATAAAAATACTTGAACCTTTTTTAAAAAAGGAAATTAAGAATTCTATTCAAAAGAAAAAAATAATCATTGGAAATATCTTTCAAGATTATCATGGCTTGGGAAAAGAGATTTTAAAAGTGGTTTTACAAGCAAATGGATACCAAGTTATCGATCTAGGGCTGAACGTCCCTGCTTCTAAATTTGTTGAAACAGCTATTAAAGAAGGTGCACATTGGATTTTAGTAAGTGCTATGATGTATAATTCCGCATTAGGTATAAAAAACATAAGAAATGAATTGAAAAAGAGAATAAGAAAAGATATTAAAGTAATGTGCGGTGGTGCACCATTCAATTATAATTCTAAACTTTATAAAAAATTAAAAGTCGATTATATGACTAATAATATAAATGAAATATTGTCAATTTTAGAAAAAAAATAATATAATATTGATTTTTTAGGATATGATCATTTATGGGCTCAAAATATAGAACTATTAATAATTCTGAAGATATGACTGCATTAGATAGAGTATTTGCAACTATTTCGGGAGAAATCCCAGATAGAGTACCAGTATTTCCTTTAACTACAAGTATATCAGCAGAATTATTAAATATTGATCTCCCGAGTTTATATCAAAAGGGTGAATTTATTTTTAATGGACAAGTTAAGTTCCAAAAATTAATTGGGCACGACTTTGTTACTTCATTTTTTTACTTGGTAAAAGATGCAGAACCTTGGGGTGCAGAACCAATTTTCTATGTAGATGGCGATCCAAATTTAAAATCAATTCCATTTACTCAATTAGATGATATTTTAAATATAGAAATTCCAGATGTAAATTCAGCAAAAGCATATGAAGAACCAAAAAAGACTATCAAATTATTTACAAAAAGCGAAATAAAAGGTAAAGTACCTATAATAGGAGTATTAACTGGCCCTTTTTCATTACCTGTATTCTTTTTTACTCTCTCAAAATGGCTTGAATCTTTATTAATCGAGCCCCAAAAATTTCAAAAAGTGATCGAAAAAATTATTCCATACGTCATTGACTGGGCTAATATTCAAATAGAATTAGGGGTCGATATGATTTTCATGGTCGATGGCGTTGTTTCGACCACCGTCCTACCGAAAGATATATTTTCTAAATATGTAATACCAATTTATAATAAACTTACGTCGAATATTAAAGCACCAATTATTTTAGGAAGTGCTGGAGGAGAAGTTCAAGGTATAATAAGTGAGATAATTAGGTCTGGAGTATCAGCAACTACCTTAAGCAGTAACGATGACTTAACAATTTGTAAAAAACTAGCAAATGAAAAATTGGTATTAATGGGAAATTTAAACAATATTGAATTTGGCGATTGGTCTCCGAATACCGTAAAAAAGGAGGTTAAAAAGGCAATTGATGCAGGTACTAATAAACTGACTAAATCCATGTATATTTTAATGAACCAACATAATTTTCCAAAATCTGTTACTTTATCGCAAATAGGATTAATGGTTAAATTTGGAAAAAAATTTGGCAAATATTAAACTTTTTAATTCAAAAATGGATATTTGGCTCGATAATAAAAATTAATAAATAAAGTTTTAAGAAATAGGACTCCGAATTTATTGCATTCTTTAGGTTAATTTATTTAATATATAGAAAAATGTGAATTGTTAATATGAATATAGTCCATTAAGAGCAGAACTTCCAATTATAATTTCTTGTATTTGAGTAGTCCCTTCATAAATTTCTAATACTTTTGCATCTCTAAACAATTTTTCTACAGGGTTAGACCTTAAATATCCTCTACCACCCCAAATTTGGATTGCATTTTTCGCAGCATCCATAGCAATTTCACTTCCAATTAATTTAGCACAACCAGAAAGAACAATGTCTGGTTTTCCCTTGTCAATTGCCAGTGCAGCTTTATATGTCAATAATCTTGCGGACTCAATCTTGGTTATCATCCTGGCAATTATTCGCTGTATTAGTTGAAAATTCGAAATATTTAAAGTAAACGCTTTTCTTTTATTAGCATATTCAATACTATATTTTAATGCAGCTCTTGCAATTCCCACTCCAAAGGCACCAATAACAGGCCTAGAAGCAGCAAAAGTATCCATCGCTATTTGAAAACCATCTCCTTCTTTACCCAACCTATTTTCTATTGGCACTTCAACGTTTTTAAATTGAATAGCCGAAGTGGGGGATGTCCTTAAACCCAGCTTTTTCATTGGTGGACTAACCTTAACCCCATCCCAATTTTTTTCCACAATAAATGCTGTTAAATGCTTTTTTGTATTTCTATCATTATTTGTTCTGGCAAATACCACAAAAGTGTCGGCAATCCAAGCATTTGTAATCCAAAATTTCGAGCCATTTATAATATATTTATCTCCCTTTTTTTCCGCTTTACATTGAATCCCTGCAATATCAGATCCAGCGACAGTTTCAGAAAGACCAAAAGATATAAACGATAATTTTTCAGTAAGTGGTCTAAGATATTTCTCTTTCTGTTCCTTATTTCCTGCTATTATTATAGGCTCAAAACCTAAAGAATTTACATTTAATGATGTTCCTAATCCAACACAACCAGTACAAATTTCTTCAATTATAATAATTTCTTCGAGAAGCCCCAGCCCTTTTCCACCATATTCTTTTGGAATTCTAACATTCATTAAACCATTATTAAATGCTTTTACAGCTATCTCCCACGGAAATTCTTCTTTTTCATCATATTTTGAAATTTCAAGAATAACTTCTTCTAAAGTAAATTTTCTGGCTTTTTCTTTTAATCTTAATTGTTCTTCACTTAAATTAAAATCTAACATATTTTCTCACTTTTAAATTAAAAAATTGAACGCACTACTTAAACTTCTCTTTAAATATTTAATATGTATTTGCAAATTATACCATATTTATTTTTAGATGAAAAATAAATTTTAAATTGGAAATAAAATTGAAAATGATTTTTCATTTTTTAGAGAATTAAAAGATGTATTAAAATGACCAAATATGTTATCATAGGGAATGGTATTGCGGGAGTAAATGCTGCAAATACTATTAGAAGTGAAGACACAAAAGGAAATATTGAAATTTATACTGACGAAGATTATTTAACTTATGCACGACCGAAATTACCTGGATATATTGCCGGGATTATTAAATTTCAAGATTTATTTATAAGAGATGAGCATTATTATAATAAAGAAAAAAACATCCAATTACATTTATCAAATAAAGTAATTGATATTCACATCGATGAACAAAATATTGAATTAGAAAATGGGCAAAAAGTTAAGTTTGATAAATTACTGCTTGCAAATGGAAGTCATTCGTTTGTGCCCCCAATTAAAGGCTCTGATAAAAAAAATGTTATGACTATACGTAGTTTAAATGATTCAAACCAATTAATATCATTAATAAAGAATATTGATAATGTTGTTGTAATTGGTGGGGGGCTTTTAGGAATTGAAATTGCAAGTTCTATTAATAGAAGAATAGAAAATGTGTCAATTATTGAGTTTTTTTCCAGACTACTTCCCAGACAATTAGATATAGAGGGGGCTTCCTTGCTACAAAAAGTTCTGGAACAAAAAGGAATTAATATTTTTTTAAATTCATCAGTAGAAGAGATCCTCGGTAATGAAAAAGTTAATGGCGTCAGGTTAAAAAGTAATGAAGAAATTCCGGCGCAATGCGTCATTATTTCTACTGGCGTCAGGCCAAATATTAACTTAGCCCAAAAATGCAATATAAATTGTAATCGAGGAATAATTGTAAATGAATACATGGAAACTAATTTTCCTAACATATATGCTTGTGGAGATATTGCAGAATTTAATGGTAGGGTCTGGGGGATTATTCCAGTGGCTTTTGCCCAATCAAAAGTAGCGGCAATTAATATGGTCAATGATAGAAAAATTAAATACGAGGAAATTGTGCCTTCAAACACTCTTAAAATTACTGACATTGACTTAACATCGATAGGTAAAATTCATTTTGAAAAAATTCCGAACAACATCGTCGAAAAAAGAATGTCTGACCCAAAGAATAAAATTTACAAGAAAATTGTAATTGAAAATCAAGATGATAAATCAATTTTAATCGGTGCAATTTTATTAGGAGATAAAACGAATTCAATGGAAATTCAAACCTTAATTAAGCAAAAATTAAATGTATCTAACTTCATAGACGAAATATTACTTCCAAATACGGACCTAAAAAAATATCTTTAATCTTTAATTACCATTTTTTTTTATAAAAATAAGCGATTTTTTGGTATATAATTTAAATTAAAATTATAAAAAATTGGAGAATAACAATTTATATTATAAAATTAAATGTGAACAAAATATAAATGAGTGTGTATAAATATGGCAAGATGGCGTTGTATTGTTTGCGGTTGGACCTGTTCGGATGAATCATCTACGTGCCCACCAGATCGATGTCCGAAATGTGGTGCCCCTAGATCGAAATTTATTGAATTAAAATAGGCCAATTTATTTTTAATAACTTTAATTTAAATTCTTTTTCTATTTTAAATTTTTAATTTGTTGCGAATTTACGAGTCGTATTTAAAAAAAATAAAAAAATAAAATAACAATACAATTAAACTTATAAAGACTTAATTTTCTTGGCGAATTGCCTACCCCATTCAACACATTCATCAAATTCTTCAGGGTCAGGGATAAATTGAAATTTAATAGGGTCAATGATTTCAGGAATTTTTGCTTGCTTCAATTCTTCTATTGCAGCTTCAACACCACCTTTTGGAGACCAACCATAACTACCAAAAGCACTTGCAATTTTAGCTGGGGGTCTTAAACCTTTTAGATAGGTCAGAAATCCGCTAATTGAAGGAAACATCCCATTATTTATAGTTGGTGTCCCTATTAATAACCCCTTTGAGTCCAATACTTCTTTAATAATATCACTATTGTCCGTAATATTAATGTTGTAAAGTTTTGCTTCAACTCCTTCTTGTTTAATTCCTTCTAATATTGCAAATGCCATTTTCTCAGTTGAATGCCACATTGTCGCGTAAATAATTAGGACTTTTTCTTCAGTATTACGGCCCGCCCAATACGCGTATTTCTCAAGTATTTTATCAACATTTGAACGCCAAATTACTCCATGTGAGGGCGCAATCATTTTTACGTCCAATTTCAACTCTTCGGAAACCTTTTTTAATACTCGCATTATTATCGACGAAACGTGCATTACAATATTTGCGTAATATTTTTTTGCTTCGTCCATAATTTTATTTAAATCATTTTGGTCGTCAAAAATTTTAGACCTGCAGATATGCTGTCCAAATGCGTCATTTGAAAATAAGATATTATCAGGGGTGCAATAAGTTACCATTGAATCTGGCCAATGAACCATTGGGATTGGTACAAATGTAAGTGTACGCTTACCCAATTTAATTGTATCACCCTCTTTTACTGCTTTAATATCCCATTTCTTTTTATACATCCGCAAGAAGCCAGGTTTGCCCCGTTCAGAGGTGACAATTTGTGCGTTTTTCGCTAATTCTGAAAAAGCAGCAAGACTTTGAGAATGATCTCCTTCAAGATGATTACAAATCAGATAATCAATTTTATCTAAATCGACTATTTCTTTCACGTTATTAATAAATTGCTCCGTAAATTGACCTTTAACTTGATCAATTAACGCAATTTTATCATCCATAATTAGATATGAATTATATGTAGAACCTCTATGAGTTGAATATCCGTGAAAATTTCGTAAATTCCAATCTTGAATTCCCACAAAATATATTTTATCAGCAATTTCTATTTTCATTTATTTATCACCATCTTTGATTAGATAATAGAATTATAAGTACTTTTAAAATTAAAAGAATTAATTACTAATTTTGACAATTTAAAAATTTTTTAAAATATTTTTAGAATTTTAAATTATTTCATTTCAATTTTAACCCAAGTTTACCAAATTTAATTGTTCAGAGGCTGTTATTATAATATAAAAAATGATAATACATAAATATACACGGAAGCAATAGCAAAATTAATTAAAGTTACAAGAAATCCAATTTTAAAATAAAATTTAAAGTTGAGTTCTTTAATTCCTTTTTCCTTAGCTAATTGTAAAGTTAAGACGCCGCTAGGACTTCCGATTGGAGTGAAACACCCCCCTAATGAAGCTCCAATTACTAAAGAAGTGCTAACTATTTTAATTTGTGAGAGCGTTGCATTTTGAGAAGTTAAAATGTTGTTAATAGGTGCTACTAAAGTCAACGTAATCGGGATATTGTCGACAACGCCCGAAGTAAGTCCGCAAATCCATAAAATTAAAAAAGACCCGATAAATAGATTTCCGCCTGAAATAGTTAAAATAAAACTGGCAATATAATCTAAAATTCCAAACTCTTTCATCGTATCGATTATTATAAACAAACTAATTAGAAAAAATATGGTATTCCAGTCCACTTTTTTAAGGATTTTTTCTACTTCTAATTTACTAAAAATCAATAAAAATAATATACAAATCATTACCACGATATGAGCGTAAGCTTGAAAGGCTATTATTAAAAATATTAATAAAAACAATGAAATCATTGAGACATTAAAGAATCTCTTATTTATAATAATACTACTTTCATCAAAATCTTGTACATATTTTTTTAAATTTTCAGGAGGTTCCTTTAGTCTATCCTCTTTGTTAAGATATCGCCATTTTAAGAAGAAAATCAAAAATATTAAAATAATAAGAGAAAATGGAGCTGTGAATAAAAGAAAATCAACAAATGAAAAGTCTAAATGCGTGGAAATAATAATATTTGGGATTGAAGATATAGGTAGTACTATTCCAGAACAAACAGTTGATATTTGCTCTCCTACTATAAAAAAAGGCAACGCTTTTTCAATCTTTAAGATTCTACAAGTGGTTATCGTTAACGGGACAATAATTAAGATTGCGCCGACATTTGCCATGATAATACTCATTCCATATGTCAAAAAAATAAATATTAAAAATATTTTGGAAGGAGACCCTTTTGAAATTTTAATCATTTTTAATGCAATAAATTCAAAAACTCCAGATTCAATAAAAATCTCTACTAATAGCATTAAACCAACTATTAAAGTTAAAATATTAAGATTTGATCCTACAAATTCTGTAAAATCTATTGTAATTGATGAAGGAATACTTGAATGCCAAAAAAGGACTATAAAGACTATAAAAAAAGCACCTATTAAAGAAATTAATGCCCTATTTTTTTCAAATATTATTAAAAAGATTACACAAAAAAAGACAACAATTATTGCTAATTCTATGTAAAATAATTCAACAGCCATTTGCAAGTCCAACCTTAAACTAATTTAAAAACTGTTAAAAAAAATAAAATTATCATTATAATCGTTAATATTGGAACTTCTAAAAATAATGATAATAAAAATACAATAAACGCAGATATATTTATGAAAAACAAAAATAACCTTGTTGATACATAATTTTCAATTTTATGTTTAATTTTATAATAAATGACCGAGAGTTTTTCCTTAATTTTATGAAAAAATTTAATGTGCATATTAATTTTACTCTCCAATTACATATTTTTGTACATTAAAAAATTAATATTTAATTTATTATAAAATTATTCTCAATTTTTTTGATTTGTTTTATTAAAAGTTTCTTGCGAAATTTTAATACACTCAAATATGATTAAATTTTAAACTAAAATTTATTATTTATTTCAACTCATAAATTTTAAGTCTTAAATTGATACAAATTGAAATTTCTTAATATTATTTTATTAAATAAGGAAAAAATGGCTTTTTAATATATAAATATTTGAAATCATTTGTGCAGATAATCTCATTAAAAAAAGAGCAAAATTCAAATTAAGTTGAAAATATTAAAAATCCTCAATTAAATTAGATTATTTTTGGAATCTTTTTAATGTTAAAATGTATTTACTAACTTTATTCAAGTAATTCTTTTATTGTTTTATAATATTTTTCAATAATCGATTTATTTAAATTATAATGAATAAATTTACCCTTCCAATATTTTTTAATTAGACCAGAATCTTCTAACTTTTTTAAATGATGATTTATAGTAGGTTGAGTTAGCCCAAGTGCTACTGAAAACTCACAACTACATAGATCTTGTTTATTTTTTAATAATTGAATAATTAAAAATCTATTTTTATCAGATAATATTCTATTAATATTTAAAACAAAATTAAAGTCTGCATTATTTTCAACTTTGTTTCTAAAGGCATTTATTTCATTCAAATATTTGTTTATATTTAAAGTGTTTCCTTTACATGCTAGTAGCGTCTTTAATTGCTGTTCTTCAAGATCTAGATTCATATTAGATCCCTTTTTTGAGATATATTAAAAAAATTAATATTTATAAATATATTGACCGAAATATATATATTGATATGCGTCTATTTATCGACTGATGTCTAAATAATGATGATAATCAATTTATTGATATTTATAAATATTTTTTAAAAATTTTATTAAAAAGGTCTGATAAGATTTGAAAAAAAATGAGAATAAAATTAAAGATGATAATAATATCTCGATTAAAAAAGAAATTTTGAAAAATAATTATAATAAAAGTAAGAAATTAAATAAATTTGAGAAATATCTTTTTATTTGGGTAGCTATTTGTATTGCTATTGGGATTATAATTTCAAAAACAATACCTATGATAAGTGAATTAATTAATTCTATGCAAATTAGAGGAATATCTATTCCAATTGCAATATGTCTTTTTATTATGATGTATCCTGCCATGCTCAATGTAAGCGCAAAGGAATTAAGGAAACTCGGAAAACACCCACACCCAATAATATTAACATTAATATCAAATTGGTTAATTGCACCTTTTGTTGGAATGTATTTAGCAAGTATTTTTTTACAAGGGAGTGAACAATTAATAGTAGCTGTAATTCTATTATCTGCATCACCTTGTACTGCGATGGTACTTGTTTGGGGATATCTTGCTGGCGGGAATCAAGAACAAAACATTATAACGACCAGTATTAATACTATATCTATAATTATTGGATATGCACCGTTAGTAGCTATTTTAACAGGTATTCAAAACATAGCTATAGATAAAATTGGATTATTAATTTCATTGGTCGTATTTATTGGCGGACCATTAATAACAGGTATTATTTCTAAAAAAATCTTGATTAATCGAAAAGGTCATAAATGGTTTGAAAATACATACAGGCCAATCATTAGTAAAATTGCAATTATTGCACTTCTTGCTACATTAATAGTAATTTTCTCATTAAATGGAAACACAATTATTCTCTATCCAATGGAACTGATATTAGTTTCAATTCCTTTGTTAATAGGATTTGCTATAGTTGTTAGTTATAATATTTTAATAACAAAATTGTTCAAATTAAAATATAGAGAAGCAATTATAACAGTAATAATCGGCTCATCAAGTCATTTTGAGATTGCAATTGCTTCAGCGGTATCAATTTATGGAATAGGTTCACTAGCAGCCTTAGGTACAACGATGGGGCTATTCTGGGAAGTTCCAATTATGCTATCGTTAGTATATCTAGGAAAATTTCTTAAATCTAAAAAATTTTGGAAAATAGATTAAAAACTTAATAAATAATCCATATTTTTATATCGTAAAAATAAATTTTATGTAACTATTATGAGTTTATATTAATTATTAATGGATTTAGGTTAAAATAACAATATTAATATTATTATTTGTTATTTAAAAAAAAATAATTGGTTAATAAATTTTAAAAAAAAATTATAATTCTAATTAATATAGTAAAATCTCTTTTAATAAATAATTTAAAAGAAAAAATCTTATTAAAATACAAAATTTTCCATTAAAATTATATAGATAATAATCTAAATTATTAAATTTAATTTAAAAATGAATATTCAATGAAAATTTATGTATAAATTAATTATTATTAAAAATTATGGTAATTGAACGATTAAATTAGGGTGATTATAAAATGAAAAACATTAAGGGTACTAAAACAGAAATAAACTTATTAACTGCTTTTGCAGGAGAATCACAAGCCAGAAATAGATATACTTTTTTTGCTTCACAAGCTAGAAAAGATGGATATAGACAAATTGAAGCGGTCTTTATTGAGACTGCAAATAACGAAAAAGAACATGCAGAAAGGCTCTTTAAATTTTTAAAGGGCGGAATGGTTGAAATTAAAGCATCATTTCCAGCAGGAGTTATTGCAGATACTGCAGAAAATTTAAAAGCTGCAGCTGAAGGAGAAAAATATGAATGGAGTAAAATGTATCCAGAATTTGCAAAAGTTGCAGAAGAAGAAGGTTTTGACAATATTGCCAAGGTTTTTAGGAGTATAGCTATAGCTGAAAAACAACATGAGAAAAGATATCTTGAATTACGAGATAATATAATTAAAAATAGAGTCTTCAAAAGAGAAAAACCAATTAAATGGCGCTGTAGAAATTGTGGTTATATACACGAAGGAACTGAGCCTCCAGAAGTTTGCCCAGCTTGTGCACATAAACAAGAATATTTTGAAATTCTCGGAGAAAATTGGTAGACATTCTTAAATAAAGATCTTTTATATTCTTCTTTTTATTTAAATTTCAAAAAACAAAATAAATTATTATAATAATTTTTATCAAAAATTTTCTAAATTTCATTATTGCCTAAAGAATCATTTATAAAAATTGATTATAATTAAAAGTAAAATTTATACCAATTTAGAATTAAACAATTTTGTATTATCTATGAAAAAATTATAAAATTTTTAATAAATGAATAATAATTCAAGCATAATTGTCTAAAAAATAAAGAAATGGTGTCAATAAATGAATAATAATATTATATTGGATATCCAAAATTTAACTGTTGAGATAGATGGCAAAGAGATTTTACACAATTTAAATTTACGGATTCCCAAATCGGAAAGTTATGTATTATTTGGTCCAAACGGAAGTGGAAAAAGTACTTTAATTAATACGATTATTGGGATACCGAATTATAAGGTAGTAAAAGGAAAAATATTTTTTGAAGGGAAAGATATTACTAATTTACCTGTTGATGAGCGGATTAAATTAGGAATATCTATGGCATTTCAGAACCCACCAGAAATTAAAGGAGTTAAGTTGTTGGATATTATTAAATTTTGTTTAAAGAAAAAGAATGAAGAAAATCTTGAACCAGAACATTATGAATTAATCGAAAAATTAAATTTGACATCTTTTTTAGAGAGAAATATAAATGTAGGCTTTTCTGGAGGAGAGCGTAAACGTTCTGAAGTCCTCCAAATGTTATTATTAAGACCAAAATTGGTCTTATTAGATGAGATCGATTCAGGTGTGGACATTGTAAGTCTAAGGCTGATAGCTCAAGAAGTACAGAGATATATTGAAGAGTCTGGAGCTACAGCCCTTATTATTACCCATCAAGGAGAAATTCTTAATCATATTTTTATAAAAAGGGCATGTGTATTGCTAGATAGTACTATATATTGTTATGCAGACCCACAGGAAATTTTTAAGACAATTAAACAAGTGGGCTTTGAAAAATGTGTTGAATGTCAAAAGAGAGTGTGTGAAATAGATGGATGAAAATAAAAACAATAAAATTAAATCATTAAAAGATTTACCACATGAAATTTTGGATTCGATAATTACAACAGGTGTCATTGGCGAAGAAGATGAAAGATCGGGCTCTTTTTTACATTTGAACCAATCTACAATTTATAGCCGGATCAATAAAATCTTTGAAAATAAAGTTGTAATGATGGACACAAAAGACGCTATTAAGGAAATAAGTTGGGTAAAAGATTATCTTTGGAGACTTGTTGATAAAGATAAAGATGAATTTACCCGCAGGGTTTCTCAAGATTGGAGTGGTGGATATTTTATTTGGATTCAGAAAAATGCAAAAGTGGAAATCCCATTACAATCATGTCTTTTAATTACGGACAAGAATCTTGAGCAAAGAGTCCACAATATTATAATTGCTGAAGAAGGTTCAGATGCTCAAATTATTACCGGCTGTTTAACACATCCAGATATAGATAAAGGAGATCATTTAGGTATATCAGAAATTTATGTCAAAGATAACGCAAAACTTCGTTTTTCTATGATCCACCATTGGGCGAAAAAAAGTATGGTAAGGCCAAGGACTGGGATTGAAGTAGGAAATAATGCCGAATTTATTTCTAATTATTTAAGTCTTCACCCTGTAGACGATGTTCAAATGTATCCAGTTGCTCATTGTAATGGAATTAATTCAAAAACAGTGTTTAATACCATAATCTATGCAGAAAATCATACGCACATAGATGTTGGGTCAAAAGTAATATTAAATGGGAAAAATTCAAGGGCAAATATTATTTCTAGAAATATTTCTAAGAATAATTCAAATGTAATAGCTCGAGGAAAACTAATAGCTAATACACCAACTTGTAAGGGGCATTTAGAATGCATGGGACTCCTCCTAGATGGTGAAACAAAAATGGAAGCAATTCCTGAATTACAAGTAAATGTAGAAGGCGCTGAGCTCTCACATGAAGCAGCAGTTGGGAAAATTGCAGAAAATGAAATTTATTATCTTATGACTAGAGGTCTGTCAGAAGATGAAGCAGTAGCAGTTATTATTAGAGGTTTCATGGACATTGGGATTTTCGGATTACCTAAACAATTAAATGATGAAATTAAAAATATAATGAATAGAAAGGATTTTGGATCTTAAATTTTTTTATTTTCTATTAAGAATTTTTGTTATTTTTAGACTCAAATTATTAAAAAATTTTTTATTATAGAAATTCAGAGAGTTAATACTTTTAATATCGCCCCTATTCAATAAATTAAAAAATTTATTTTCCCAGTACTTGTTCTTGAGTTATATATTTTGGATTGAAATCAGGACATAACCGTTTAATTTCAGTGAAAATTACATCCCTTACAATATATCCCCCAGTATGAAGACTAGTATCACCTAAGACAGGGTCTACATTCATAGATGCCGAGCATGGAAAACTATGGTGCGCTTGGCTTATGATCTCTGCTCCACGCTCTGCTAATTCGTCTAGATCCTTACCAAGAATCTGGCGACAGATATACCATGTACTACCACATGGAGCAGATCTTAATACCTTACAAGTGATTAATCGGTTATTATTAATATATATTTTAACTGCAGGTTTCCCAATCATAAAATAATCTATAAATTTATCAATAATCGGTTGGTTAGTATAATCTAATGAACATGCAGGTCTGGGAAATGCTATTTCAATATTACGGTCTTCACAATCTCTCTTAATAGAATTCTCTAATCCTAATCGAACCCAATTACCATCTTCAACTGGGACAATGACTCCTTTAATACCATTATTTTCAGCAAATTCAGGAATTGCAGTTAGAATATCCGGGTGAATTCCATTTACAATTAAAACATCAATATTTTTTGGTATTTTTGGGATATAGTTTTCAGGGTCTTCAATAAAATCTGGTAAATCTTCATCATCAATTTTTTCAAACCCGTAAACATCTGATGCAAAAGAAGGATACTTTCCTCTACATTTCTCTCGCTCGCAGTCTAATTCACAAACTTCACAAAAATCTTTTTGATTTAATAGATTGCCAACTATTCGTTCTCCAAATTCATCAGTATATAAAACAAAAATTTTCATAGCCATCTCACAAATTCTACTTTTGATTGTTTAAAATTCTAAAGGTAATATTTTCATATTTTTAAATATTTAAAGATCTAAATTATATTAAATATTTTATGAGAAAAATTTAGCAAATAAGATAATAAAATTAGTTTTTAATAAGATATAGAAGAATATTTTGTTAAAATAATTAATAAAAAGGAGCTCTATAATTATTTTGGAATGTATTATGTTTCATATTTGGTATTTAGATAAATATTAAATAATAATAAAAAAGATAAAAATTAATTAAAAAAATGTTATTTCTTAATTTTATGGCGTATTTTTATCATAATTAACGAGATTAGACTCGTTAATATGAATATGATTGAAAAGCTAGGTATCCCAGGGGGTATGTCTGTAGTATTTTCAATTATTTTTACTATCACTATGTCAGGTTCTCCGAATAGATTTATACTATCATTATATTCTATGGTATAATTAAAGATCCCCAGATTTAGGAAGTTGATATTCACATTAAGGATGGTATTATTCTGCCATGCAGTCCAATTTTGATGGACGTGATAAACCGAATTACTGTCGTTTACCCATACTCTATATTTGCCGGGACCAAAATCGTCAGTAATAATCCATTTAATTGTAACATAACTATTTGTTGTAGCGATTATATCTGCAGGGTGATTTATTCTTGGTTGCTTATTGTCCTTTAAATATTGTACATAAGTTTTTGGATTTAGGTCGCGTCCATCTGTCCAAATAATAAACCCACTATATCCACCATCTGAAGTAATTTTTGGGTATTCTTAGTTGTTTATTTCATTGCATATTACTATCCCATTAACAGACCAAATTATTTGACCATCTGAATCTATCAACTGTGCATATATATTTGCATCAGTAGATCTTTGGTCATACCAAGTAATAAAAGCGCCACCAAATCTATCACTTATTATTTGGGGATGAAACTGGTTTTTTGATACAGTACATATGGCTGTACCATTTGGAGCCCACTTTATTAGCCCATTTGAATCTATTCTTTGACTATTGATATCGAAGGTTATTGATCTTTGATCATGCCAAGTTATTATTGCTCCACCTTGACCATCCGAACCTATTGCCGGTGATTTTTGATTATTTTTTGCATTAGAAACAATAACACCATTTTGTGCCCATTGGATTTGGTCATTTGAATTTATTAATTGAGCAGGGTTTATTCATTTTCCTATGCTAATAATAGGAGAATAAATTTTATATCTATTCAATACGAACAGATACTGGCGTGACCCCAAACGCCTCTATCCCGTCCACTTTATCAAAAGCTTTCGGGACTGCTTTTTTTA
>SUPR01000066.1 GCA_005191425.1 Candidatus Helarchaeota ASGARD archaeon Hel_GB_B | reverse complement strand
AAGTTGATCATAACATCCATTTGAATAATTCTGATCGTAAATATCACCGACTTTATCTAATAGGTAAAAAACTTCTAGAATTATATGAAAATTCGGAAAATCCAATCGCAAAAGAAATTGTGGAATTAGTAATGGACAATGGGTATATCCTGGACGAAGAATGACAATTTTGTAAAGACCAATGTGAATTAGATATATGTGTAGATAGCTTTAAAAATTCAATTTCATTTTCAGGTTTTATATTAAAAGATGGACACGCTGTTGAGATTCGATTTAGGAATTGGAAATATTGGAATATTAAATCTAAGCAAATCCCTGAAAGTATCGGGAACTTAAAGAAACTTAAGTACCTTTACGTCCGTGATTGTGGTATTACGCAAATTCCTGAAAATATATGTGAATGTAAGGAATTAAAAGAATTATATTTGGAAAATAATGAAATAATACAAATCCCAGAAGATATCGGCAGACTAAAAAAATTAGAATCTCTAAATTTGGCTAAAAACAATTTAACTTCATTACCAAACTCTATATGTGAACTAAATTCCCTTAAAAATTTAAACTTAGATGATAATAACATAACAGAATTACCCGAAGATATTGGAAAATTACAAAATTTGACGACCATCAGTTTAAATAATAATAATTTAATTTCATTACCTGAATCCTTCAAAAATCTAAACAATTTAAGTAGAATTCAAATTGAAAATAATCCAATTGAAATGATGGTCAAGTATCTACCAGAATCTTATATTAAGGAAAATTATAAATTAGATGAGCCAGATCTTAATGAAAAAGAGCAATATTCTCTCAGGATTTTAAAAATAATTTCTAAAAAAATAGAATATACCATTGAAAATGGACATGTTATAAGTATTAATTTCTTAACAAATAAATTAACTCAAATTCCCGAAGAAATTGAAAATTTCTTATATTTAAAAAAGTTAAATTTAAATTTTACATGTCTTAATGAATTTCCATCTTTTATATGCAATTTAAACAATTTAGAAATTTTAAAAATTTCCTCAAATAATCTAACTATATTACCAGATAATATTGGAAATTTAAAAAAACTGAGAATCCTTGATTTATCTTTCAATAAATTAAAGAAATTACCTGATAGCATTGGAAATTTATCCTCTCTAAAAGTATTATATTTAGAAAATAATAATCTTGAAGAGCTTCCTAAAAACTTAAATCTTAAATCTTTAGAAAAACTTAACATTAATAATAATAAATTAAAAAAAATCCCACAATCATTGTGTAATTCTGAAAATCTTAAATTATTATATTGCAAATGGAATCTGATTCGAAAATTACCACCAGAAATTTCAAATCTAAAGGAATTAATATTACTTGATCTGGAAGGAAATCAGATAAAAAATTTACCAAATTTCAAAAAATCATTTTCTAATTTAAAAAATCTTGACTTACGCCAAAATAAATTAGTGAAAATTTCAAGTTCTATCAAATCTTTGGTCTCACTTGAAAAACTATATCTATCAAGAAATAGAATATCAAGGCTTGACCCTTCTTTTGGATCATTAAACAAGCTTCTAATATGTTTTTTAAATAATAATAAATTAAAAGAATTGCCCGGAGAAATAGGCAATTTAACTAATCTAAAAAGACTTTATTTAAACTCTAATGAGTTAGAAGAAATACCTGATACATTAGGTAATTTAAAAAATTTGGAAATTTTGATGCTAAATAAAAATAATTTAAAAAGAATACCATTTTCATTGAAAAATTTAAAAAAATTAAAAAGATTATTTGTAGGTGATAATCCTCTAAAAGGTGTTTTTTCTGCCATGCCAAACATGAATACGAGTGAAAAATTAAACTTTTTAGAAATTAAGTCTACAATGGAACTAAATCAATGAAATTCTACTCATTTTTATATATTCATATAATTATTTATCGACATAAAATATACTCAATCTTTATATCGTTAATTGGTTTTAAATAACCTTATATTAATAGTAAAATATATTCTCACTTTTAGAATTTTTTTCAATAACCAATAATTAAAGATTTAAAAAGTTCAACAATTCATTGCATATTAAGTCTATAAATATATTATGAATTGAAGATTAAAATTCAATTTCTGTTATATTTAGAATCATATCTAAATTGTCCAGAGATTATAAAATCACCATAGAAAATTTTAAATTTTTATTTTTCAAAAAATAATTAACTTAACAAAAAATGAAATAATAGAAAATATTCTAATTACTTTTATTTATATTTAAATTTTAGAAAAGTGGTTTTCTTGACTAAAGAAGAATATGTAATTGGTTCACAAGAAAATTCGGATTATATGTACAATATTATAAAAGATGTATTAGAACAGATTGGGCCGCGTGGTTCCTGTACAGAAGAAGAAAAAAAGTCGGCTGAATTTTTTTCAAAGGAATTAAGTAGTTTTTGTGATTCAGTATATACAGAACGTTTTGAAACATATCCACAATTATCAGTCCATTCTTGGATACCCAGATCCGCGTTTTTTATTTCACTATCAGTTTTATTATTTGTAATTTTTTACAATTTAAGTTCTCTAATAATTTCTTTAATATCTACCTTATTATTATTTTTTAATTTATTTTTAGTATACAAGCATTACTTGCGTTCAGAAATGTGGGGTGCAAAGATTTTTTTCTTTTATAAAAAGAAGCAATCACAAAATGTAATTGGAATCATAAAGCCAAAAGAAGAAATTAAGAAACGGGTAATTTTTGCAAGCCATTTAGACAGTGCACAAAGATTTAATATTGCACAATATTTTAGAGAGGGCTATATTTACATAATAGTGGGAACAATTTTATCAATTTTCTTTTTTTTAATAATATATTTGGTCCAATTGGTATATTCAATTTTAGAAATCTTTTTGGGCGGTATAAATACGGAAGGAATTTCCATTATATTAAATTGGATTATATTGATTTTTTTACCAGGTTGTACAATTTTTATATTTTTACTTGAAATAATATCAGTTTCAGTTAATAAAAAGGTACGCGAAAAAATATTATACGGTGCTATAAGTGATCTAACAAGAAATAATGTAATTCTAATGATATCGGTAATAATATATCAATTAGTTATAAATTTAGTCTTATTCAAATTTTTGTTTACTAATCCAACACTAGTGAAAACTATTGGATTATTATTTTTAAATAGTATTCAGTTTTTAATAGGAATGACCTATTTTTCAAGTAAAAAAGCAGTTCCCGGGGCATTAGATAATTTATCGGCATGTGCCATTGTGGCATGTATTGGAAAAATATTAAATGATTGGCGAGAAAAGTATCCTAATCTATATCCAAAAAATACTGAAGTTATATTAGCGATGTTTGGTTGTGAAGAGGTTGGTGTGAAAGGGGCTGAAGCGTTTGCTGAAAAATATTCTAATGAATATAATAAAATAGATACAAGTTGTATAGCCCTAGATACTATTGGCGATCCGGAGTTATTGAATATATTTACTCGTGAAGGTTCTACAGGAATTGATTTTCATCCAGATGTTTATAATCTTTTAGCCAGATGTGCGAAAGAAAATGATGTTAATTACAGAATTTCAGTACAGCCATGGGTTTCCGGGGGTACTGACGGTTCAGGGCTTGTTAAAAAAGGGCTTAAAAAAACAGCAGCTTTTGTGGGATTAAAATATTCGGACTATCTATATTATTATCATACTGACCGAGATAATTTGAATCTTATTAATAAAGAACGTAGGCCTTGTAATGATTATGGAACAAAATGGAATAATAGAAATGTTAGATGTGCTTTAGAAAACGCATTGAAAATTTGTTTATGTTATATACAAAAAAAAGATTTAGAAAAATAATTTTTTAAATAAGTAATTAGATGGACAAAAAAGATGATGTTATTAATATCAAATTTAATCTGGTTATCATTAGTTTTAGTTCCTTTCTTACATCTATTTCACTTAAGATATTCTTATAAATTACCATTTCCTTTTTTAATAAGACTAATTTCCAGATTTGAAATGTATTATATGAAACTTATGTTTGTTCTATTAAAAACTAATTTTCTATATCGTAATAGACTGATACGTTTTATTCCTGAGATAGTAGCTTATTTTGCAGCGAATGGTGTTAGACCAGTAATTTTTACATTAGACGAGCTTAAGAGAATTTTGGATCATATAAGTGAGAAATATTTTAATCTAACAGATGAAAGTCCCAAATTTTTAATACGACCATGTCCATGTAGAGATGCTCAAGGTAAATATAGTAAAAAATTACCAAATGTAACTGATGTACTCTTGACAATGAATAAAAGGAATTTTCAAGAAACTTCAAATAATAAATTTATTACGAAATCTGAATTATTCCAGAAATTAGATTATTTCGATAAAAAGGGATTAGTACACATGGTATTGGGGTGTTTAGGGTTAAATGGTGGAGGAATAAATATATGTAATTGTCATAAATCAGTTTGCTTTGTATTACAAGCAGTGTTAGGACGTGATATCAAACAAGGGCTCAGGAAAGGGCCAAGTATCGCCGTAGTAGACATTGATAAATGTAGAGGTGTCGATATTTGCGGAATTTGCTTAACAAGGTGTGTATTTCATGCACGAATTTCAGTTGACAATAAAAGTATAGTAATTAAAGAGAACTGTTATGGTTGTGGGCTTTGTGCTAATTCTTGTCCTGAGAATGCAACTACTATGGTAATAAGAGATGACTGGAAACCATATTATTTTCCCAAAAGTTGGATATCTAAATAATCAATTATATAATAAAAAATATTATAATTGGATTTTCCCTTAATTATTTCTATTTGAATAAAATTTAAGAGAATGTTTTCGTATGAAAAAATGAAAAAATAAATCATTTTATATATTAAAAAATGGTCAAAATGTTAAATATAGCAGCAATTCAATTTGAGCCTGAATTTTTAGATATGAATATTAATAGAAAAAAAATTGAAAATTTAATAACAAAAACAATATCAGAAAATAATTCAGAATTAATTGTTTTACCCGAATTATCTTTTTCAGGTTATAATTTTAAAAATTTAGATCAAGTGAAGATGACTTCAGAGAAAATTCCAGATTCTGAAAGCTGTAAATTGCTGGAAAAACTTTCAAGGAGATATAAAGTTTTTATTGTAGCAGGTATTAACGAGCAATCGGAGAAAAAATATTATAATACAGCAGTGATTTATGGACCAAGTGGATTTATTACAAAATATCGAAAATTGCAATTATATTATAGAGAAAAAAAGTTTTTTACTCCTGGAAACTTACCACTCCAAATATTTGAATTAAATGGATATAGAGTTGGGATTATGATATGTTTTGATTGGTTTTTTCCTGAAATACCTAGAACTTTAGCTTTAAATGGAGCCGATATAATCTGTCATATTATGAATGCAGTTATTCCTGACGGGGCTTATATTGGAGATACTTATTATTCAAAATGGAATAGAATATTTATAATTTTAGCAAATCGAATAGGGAAAGAAGATGATTTGGAATTTATTGGAAGAAGTGTTATAATCGACAATACTGGTAAAATATTAAAACAAGCATCAAATAATCAAGAAGAGATATTATCATGCCAAATAGAACCTAATCTAGCACGAAATAAGAAATTAAATGAATATAATGATGTTATAAAAGATAGACGAATAGAATTCTATAGGCTGTGAGTAAAAAAAAGCATAATAATAAATTATTTATATTATATATTATTATTTTTTACAAAATTTCTAAAAGTTTATAGGTAATTTTAAATGAAAATAATTTTGATTTGTATTGATACTCTTTCATCAAAACATTTAGGTTGTTATGGCTGGCACAGAGATACCAGTCCAAATATTGATAAATTTGCAAAAAGTTCTATAATTTTTGATAATGCTTATGCCAATAATAATGCAACCCATCCTTCATTTACAACAATTTTAACTGGAAGGCATCCTTTAAGTCATGAAATAATAGCTCATCAAGGTAAAATAAAATTAAAGAAAAATATTCAAAATATAGCTCAAATTTTGAGAGATAATGGATTTAAAACAGTTGCATTCGACAATATGTATAGATGGTTTAAAAGAGGTTTTGATGAATATAATTATCCTGCCTTTAAAAATAAATTTTGGTATGGGACATCGCCGTCTTATACCGTTGTTGGAGCTACACAATTAACAAATAGAATTATAAAATGGTTAAAGAACTATAATAAGAAAAATAATACAAATTCTAACGATTTATTTCTATTTATTCATTACTGGGATCCACATTTTCCATATCTACCGCCTAAGAAATATAGAAATATTTTTTATAAAGGAAATAAAAAAGATAAAAATAATAATTCAATGGCACCTGTAAAAGAATTTATTGGGTGGTTTGTATTAAATATTTGGATTTCGTCGAAAATAACTGATATTGAATGGGTCAAAGCGCAATATGATTCGGAAATTAAATATTTAGACGATAATCTTGGAAGACTTTTTGAAGCTTTTAAAAAATATGATTTTTATGATGATTCGCTCATAATTTTTACCTCAGACCATGGAGAAATTATGGACAAACATGGTGTTTACTTTATGCATTTTTTATTGCTTGATGATACAATTAAAGTTCCATTAATAGTTAGAATAGGAAACAAATATAGAAATAAAAGAATTTCAGCTTTAGTTCAGCACTCGGATATTGTCCCTACAATTCTTGAATGGGCAGGAATAGATACCGACCAAATAATGGACGGAAAATCATTTTTACCCTTGATTAAAGGCAATATTTCAAAAATTCACGACCAAATCGTAACTTTGGAACATACTGCCCTTTCAAAAAGAGCATTAATCACTCCTAAATGGAAATTTATCACAACAATTAATGACAAATATTTAAGAGGTACTCCTTTTTCCGAACTTTATGATCGAGAAAATGATATTGAAGAATCTAATAATTTAATTGAAAAATATCCAGAAGTTGTAAAAACTCTTCAAGATAAATTAAATGAATTGTCCGAAAATATCTGGCGGAAAGCTAAATTAAACAATGACCCGCAAAAAATTCAAGAACAAGCAATCCAAGAGATTTCAGGCTATAAATTTGTAATCCGTTTATTTGGAAGAATGCTATATTCTCCTCCACGACATTAATATATTTTTTCATATTGATTTATTAATTTTAAATTAAATAGAAACTTTAAAAAATATCTTTTTAAATTATTTTAAGATTTTTTTATTATTATTTTTATCTTTTTTATGTTTAAGCCATTTATTTATTATAGTTTAATAATGATTTTTATCAATATTTCCATTTTTTTATAGTAAAGTAAATATACTACAGATTATAGGTGAAAAAAGCCAATATCTATAATTATTTAAATTTTGAAGTTGAAAATAAATTTTCAAATATTATATTAACAAAACAGATAAAATTTCAATAATAATACAAGTGAGACAAAAATATGAAGTCAAAAAGGTTTTTTATTTTAATATTTTTGCTATTTATAATTATACTTATAATCACTTATATTAATGAAATAAATTCAATTGATTCAATGCATATCTCAAATGAGATTTCAGTTAAGAATAATTTATTATCTACTCGAGGAGATCCAATAACTATTAATGAATATGCAAATAGGACAGATTCTATTTTTAATTTATTAATTACATATAATTATACGACTAAACTAACAAATATAGGACAAGCTGGAGTCCCACTTCCACCATCTTGGACTCCCTATTTATTAATAGGAAATATTTACAATTTAAAAGAGAAAAGGGATTGGATAACTGATTCTGGGTTTGAATATCCAAATAATTGGAGTTTATATACGTTTCATAATAAAACAGGTGATTCTTGGTATATTGGTTTCAATGGAACTGGGCTAGATGATTCAAGTTGTATATATATGAAAATGGACAGTGAAACAGTATCAGGTGAAACTTCTTATAATAAATTAGACTCAATATATGTTTCTCAGAACCTGACAAATATAAATAGAGATGATATTTCTGAGGCATATTTAAGTTTTGATTATAAGGTAAATGCATATAGTTGGGATTTATCATCACTTGGATTTAATATCTTTGTAGCAGTTAATAGTACACGTCCTCAAAATCCAAATAAAACGTATTCTTATTGGACCACTGATTGGAGTGGAAACCCCTTGGTTTCAAATGATGATATTGCTATTTGGTCAACTGGTGATACTTTAACCGATATTTTATCTTTAGAAGAACAGACTGAAATTGGAAATTATCTTGATAATGGTGGAAAAGTCTATATGACTGGTAGTTCAATAGCATACGATTCAATTAGCTCCCCAAATTGGGATGATTGGCTCAGTCAATATTTTAATGTCACATATATTTCATTTAGCGATAAGTCATCAATAAGTGGAATATCTGACCCTTATAATGGAATATATAATATGAGTTTAATAGATGCTAATGAAATAGACAATATTAACCGGACCAATGGTGGTATTAACTGCCTTAAATTCGATACTGGCGACTATGCAGGTGTGAGAACAAACAAAACTATGTTTCATTCTTTAAATTTTGCTTCTATTGCAAGCGAAATTAATAGGACATTAATATTAAACCGAACTCTTGAATATTTAGACCCTTCTAATATAAAAAATATCCTGGTGGTCGATGATGGTACTTCCGATTCTGCAGAAAAAATTATACAAGCTCTTGGAAATTTAGGATATTATCCAAATTCAGATTCTATTGATGTTGAATTATTCTCTCAGAAAAGTTCATTAAAAAAAGTTTTTAATTTACATTTTGATGAAATTTCTGATAAAAATATTTGGTATAATACTGGGTTAATTCCAATAAATCCAAAGTATCTAAGTTTATCTTTAACAAATATTAAAATTGGTCTGCAATCTACATCTTCAGTCGTATATAGTGGGTCAGACCCAAGTCCGGAAGTCTGGATTGATAATTTTCATTTATTTTTAAAGACAAAAGCTCTTCCGTCTCAAATTAATATTACAGCAAATAACATTACAAATGAGAATAAAGGTGAATTTGGAAAAGGTATATTTATACAAACAAACAATTTTGTTTATAATTCAACTACTAGAAATATAGAAGTCTTCTTTAATTGGTATCCCTTTAATAATATTACTACGGATGCGGAAATTTCATTTGATTGTGATTTAAATTTATTTATTAACAAAAATACCCAATTGACACCAACCGTAAATACCATCAATAATGCAAATAATTCATGGACATTTACTCCTTATATTCAAGTCCCTTCAAAATATAAAAACCATTTCTTTAATTTCTCGAAACCAATTGACTGGAATATTACTGATGTATATGAACCAATAAATTCTACCAATAATTTAAGAGGGTTATGTCAATTTGGTAATTTATATGGTAACAAATTCCAAGTTAATACAAATAACCTCACAAATTTTCCTGATGGATATTGGACTATTAAAGTAATATCAATAAATTATATCGTAAATACTTCAAGTCAAATTTTAAATGGAAATAAATGGGAAAACAATTTAATTTTTTATCCGGGAAATACATCTCATATTATAGCCACTATTAGAAATTTGACCAACGAAATACCAAAAAATGTGGAAAATTATAAAGTTAATTTGACTATTACAGACCCTAATAATGAAATCTGGTTTTTTAATTCAACTAACCCTAAAAATGATGGAGTATGCATTTTTCCTAACATTACCATTTCTGGATTAAATTCAACTATTGGTGTTTATAAATATGAAGTTAATTGGATGGGATCAAATGAAGCAGGTTACATTGAAGGAAATTTTACTATACTCCATAAATTAAAAATAATTCCAAATTATCCTCAAGATTTATCAAAATACAACATTATTTATAAAAAATTTGGGGACTTAACTTATTTAGAAATAATATTAAATGATAATGATAGTAATAAACCGGTATTAGATGCTGATGTACAATGTAATTGGACGAACTCTTCTCATATGCCAGTTATTAAAAAATTAAATTCGTTGGGTGGAGGATATTATGGAATTAATCTAGAAACTTCAGATTTACCTTTTGAAGGTGTTCATACAATTATTATAAATGCAACGCATAAAAATTATATTAATTCTACCTATATTTTTCAAGTAGACGCAAGGACAACATATATTTATGTGACTCAGCCCAACTTTATAATACCTATCGGAGATCAGATAAATATCACGGCTATTTTTAATGATTCAATGGGTAACTCTATTCTAAGTGCAAATTTGACGTACAGTGAACCTACAATTGGGACTGGAAATTTAAAAGAATTAAATTCAGGAATGTATTATTTTACAATAAATTCAAGCAAATTAAGCATAGGAAGTTATTATATCAATTTATGTGGCACAAAATATGGAATTGTTTCTACACAAGCCTTGCTAACTATTAGAAAAATTGATACTAAAATAGAATATCCAACAGCAATCTCTATAGAAACTTTAAATAATTTTACATTGGAAATAAATATCAATGACACTGACCACAATATACCTGTTTCTGGAGTTTTCGTTTCGTATGTTTTACAATCATTAAATGGTAATTTAACTGATTTATCATTATATGGTAGACCTGGGCATTATAATACTTCAATTACTGCGTCAATTTCCCCGAGAGTTGTCCCATATGACTTGATACTTGATTTCTCTAAGGAAAATTATTCTTTTTCTTCTATAATAATTCCAGTTACAATTCAAAATGTCCCAACATATATCTATTCATTAAAGCCTTATTTTGAGGTTCCTTTTAAGGATTTAATAAATATAACAGTTTCGTATAATTTTTCAGATGGCAGACCAATATTAGGTGCAACTTTAAGTTATTATGAAATTTCTATTGGTATTAATAACCTAACTGAGCTGGGAAATGGCTTTTATTACTTTACCCTGAACTCATCTTTCTTAGAAATTGGGACTTATTATATAGTAATCTCTAGTAATAATTTTGGATTTGTTTCCACAAATATAGTTTTAAAAATAATTCCCCTTCAAATTAACATTACAAGTCCGAATTCATTAGTCCAATATTCTGGAAGTACAATAGAGTTAGAAATTTGATTAAAAGAAAAAGTAAGCGATAAACCAATTATAAATGCTAATGTCTCATATTTCTTTTTAGGGAGAGAAGGTTTTTTCCTTGAAGATAAAAGTTATCCGGGTCGATATTATATTCACATACAATTCAATATTCCTCCAAGGTCACAACCTTATTCTATAGTTATTTATATTGAAAAAGAAAATTATTCCATTCAAACATTATCTATACCCCTAACTATAATTGAAAAAACTATAGCAACTCCTTGGTATATTCAATGGGGCTGGCTTTTAGGGATTAGTGCTGCATTAATAGCCGTATTTGCAGGTTATAAATTTGAACAAAAGTTGAAATCTAGAAATTGGGAACGAAAAATTAAACGACTTTATATTATACATGCTCATGATGGAGTTGCTATTTATGACCGCGCACTTACCAAGATACAAATGGATTCTCAACTAGTTTCGGCAGCTTTAATGGGTATTAGAGGAATGGTAAAAGAACTTACTTCAAGCCAAAAAAAATTGAAAACAATAGACCATATGGACAAAAAAATAATATTTGAATATGGCGATCAAGTCATCGAAGCAATTCTTGCAGAAGCTGACCTCCCAATTATTAGAAAAAAATTAAAGGAATTTATTTTCTTATTTGAAACAAAATACCAAGCCCAATTATTGGCATGGACTGGAGACATTAATATATTTATGAATATTGATAAATTAACCAATACAATTTTTCCATTTAGTTCAATTGTTTCCCATAGAGAACCTTTAGTCGAAAAACATGTCCCATTAGTCTTAAATAAAGAACTATTAAAAATTCTTAATTCCATTAATGACGGCCTAAAGTCATTTGACCTTATAGCCACATATTGTGATTTGGAAATTGAAAAAGTAAAATTAGATATAACATTTCTAATTGACAACGGATTTATTGACAATTATAACGACCTAAACCTTACAGAAACAGGTATTAAAGCAATTTATCATTCACAAGATTCCTATAACAAAAATGATCAAAATAATGATCTACAAAATTCAGAAAAACCTATCGAAATAAAAATAGAAGAGCCCACTACTAAAATAAAAATTAAGACTCCACCACCAAGTCCTGTGAAAATTGATAAGTAAAATGACTGTCCTGAATTACAAACAGACAAAAATGACAAAATTCAATTTGATAAAATTCGAGGTGGTAGTCCCAGAATCCCTAAAAAACCTAAAAATCTTTTAAAAAAAGAAAAAAAGACCGAAAAATCTCAAGATAATAATAAGAAATAAGACTAAAAAATTTAATAAAAAATTGGATTTATAATATCAATTAGAGCTCCAATTAAAGGGCCAATTGAAGAATCTGCATCTGTAATAACATAATAATATAAAGGTACATTATAATCAATATTATCTCCTATCTCTGATAAATCAAAAGAAATTGCTGGATTTGTTAAACAAACCAATAAAGAATCACCATCTTCAATAACAGGTTTATGAATTATTTCATATTCAGATACTTTTGTAATACCACTACCCATCATATATAATAAATTTTCTAAATAAGTTCGTTCTATATTATAATTAAATAATATTGTATTATCAAATGAATTGATAGAAATGCCTCTAATTTCGGGGTTATTATTTATAAATAAATCTAATGTTTCAATTAACATTATTCTCTTTTGACTTATATAATCCTTAATTAAAGAATCATGTAATATTTTTGAACAAAAAGATCTGTCATCTTGAGATAATTTAATCGTTTTTCCATATGATAAATTCTTTTTATATTTACTTAGGACATGATTGTAAATAATATCTAATTTAATTTTTACCATATCATGAAATTGATATGGGTCTACAAATACAAATACTAAATATTCTTTTAAATCTACCAAAATTGAATCTATTCCTTTGTCATTTGCAAACTCAAGTGGTATAAATCTAATATAAGCTATATCTTGCTTAAATGTATTTGCAAATTGACTTATAGCACTCATAAACCCGGATATTAATAATTCATCTCCTTCATCAAGCGCTTTTATTTTTGGAGACCATGTTTCTTTATATACTGGAATTCCATTTTTTGACTGAATAAAAATACCTAAAATAGCCATAATTTAGACCTTTTGATTAAAATTATCGGTTCAATTTAAACAAATTTTTTAATTTAATAAATTTTTTATCTTAATAATTTATTTTTAGTTAGCTATTTAAATTGAACTTATTTCTAAATTATACAATCTTTTTGAATCTTTAATTTTTATAATATTAAAAAAATTATTTTCATTTATATCTTTAAATTTTTCTTAATATTAAAAAATAAAATTTATATTTTAAAATTTTTATAATCATAAAATATTTCACAAATATATAATGTAAAATTAAAAAATTCAAAAATGAATTTAAAATAAATAAATTATTTTGTTCTATAACCATAGAACAAAAAAAATAGTCCAATTATTATAATTAACGGCTGAATAAAAGCTATTTTATATCCAAATAATAATTCTACATTTGTAAAAAGGGATTTAAATGGTTCAACTCTCATCATAATTGAATAATTTGCAGCTTCACCAAAAAAAACTAAAAAATATCCAATTGCAACACAAAATGATTTTTCTTTTAGTCCTTTTGGAGCTTTAAATGCAATATAAAAGTATAAGATTGGGATAATTACTATAATTAAAGCTGAAAGATAAATATATTCAGTAATTAAGATACCAAAATATAAAGTGGCTACAGCTAAAGCAAAAGGTATAATTGACAGAATACCATGAGTTTTTAACTTTACATTGATTTCTGTTCCTAATGTTAACAGCCCAATAGCAACAAATCCAAAAAAATAAACAAGAGCTTCTGCTGATATAGCCGGCCATAATAAATATACAACACCACTATAAAATTCAGGATAATAATTCTGCGTTATAACTTCTAACAGGCTCCCTATTCCCATAAACATAAAAAATAAACTTATTAATATTTCAAATTTTGCACTATCCTCTTTTTTATGAGCTTTCTTAATAAACCATATCATTGCACTAAAATACAAGCAAATTTTAATTAATTTGAAGATTAATGGTAACCAATAGTTTATTAATTCACTTAGATTTACCATATTAAATGGATTGAGATATCTATTATATAAATATTATTTAATGATAAAATGAGTTAAAAAATTAATCAAAAAGTTATTAAGAAATTAACAAAATGAAATTTAAATATAGAAATTTTTTAAATTCAATTAAAAATAATAGGAGCCAAATCAAAAAATGGACGATATAACACAATATAAAGAGGCATTATCTAAGTTATCTGATTTGATTTATTTGATTCAAAAAGACATAAGTGGTGTAAGATTAAGGTCTTCTTTAGTTCTTCGCAAAAAAGAATTTACAGAACAAATTAATCAAGTAATTGAATTATTAAATAGAGATATAGAAACAGTGGCAAATAATATAAAGAAAATTAAAAAATGGTTAAATATAAGGAGAAACACTTTAAATTCTATTAAAAACTTATATTCTGTCATTGAAAATACAATAAATGATTCAAAAAATGTTAAAGAAATTAAAGACCGTCTAAGAATGTTTGGTAAATCGGCTCATGAAGAATTTTTACTAAATATTTTATATCTTGAAGACTTATGGAAAGAAATAGAAGATACTATGAATTCTATGCAAAAAGTTGCCAGCATTATGAAAGTTACTCACGAAAAAATAGAACGCTATGAACAAGAATTTAATTTAGAACCTGATAATCTTATTTCATCAATTGATATTCTATTTAATTATTTAATTGAAGGAAAGTTTGAGGAATTCGATTCATTAGAAACTAAAATTAGAGAAACTATTTTACCCAAATATGAAAAATAAAGAGTTTTGCATTTCTTTCAACAATTATCTTTAATAAAATTTATTCTATGAAATGGAAGCCATTATTATCTATAGAATATTCTATTGGACCAATTGGGTTGGAAAATCGAATATGTGGAATTTCAAGATATCTTGTTTGGTTCTTTTTTTTATATAAATAAATAAGTCCGTCCAATATATATTCAATCTTTTTCATTTCTTGTACGTTATGGACTCCTTCTTCCATTATAAAAATAATTACCATTTCCCATTCGTTGTTAATTGCTGACAATGTCTGTAAGAATTTGGACGTTGCATTTATACCATTATATTCAATAATTGTGGTAATAGAATCAACCACAATCATTGTAGGCATTTTATTTTGGGTATTATTTATTTTTTCAATTGTATCAATTAAATTACTAAAAAAGTCGGACAAATTTTGTAATGAAATTTGATTTGGATTAAGTATCCTGCTTAACCGCCATGAATAACTGTCAACAATTATAAATTTATTATAATTTATTTCAGAAATGATATTTTTCCAATAAGTATTCAGCATTAATTTAATGGAATTAGTTGAATTATCACAACTTACCAATATCGAAATATCATTATTTAATGCTTGATTTAATAATAATTGAAGGCTAAATATTGTTTTTCCAATACCTGGTTCGCCATATAGAAGAAATGAACTACTTTTTAAAAAACCACCATTTAATTTTTTATCTAAAATATTAATATATGTATTTATTTTTTCCAATTAGTAAATCGCCTGAAAATTTTTGATTTTATACATTATCAATGTTTAAACTAATTTTTTAGAATATTTTTAGATTTTTGAAAATTTTATGAAATTTGATAAAGAATTTAATAGTATTACTAATCGATGAAATTAAATTTTTGAAAAAAGTGCTGGAATGTACATAGAAAGTCCCTCGGCAACTTTTGTGGATACTTTTTTGAGGATTGCCACGCACATGTATATCATGTCCATCTCGCTCAGCTTTACGAGAGTCACTCTCACTAGAGAGGCATGGGCGCAGAGCTAGGACTTTTGGGGATGTTATAATATTGTCCAGCTTATATTTTAGGTTATAATAATACTTAGGTATATAATACTCTTCTAAGCTCGCCTCCCCTCACCTTTAGACAACAAAAAGTGGTTAAATATATAAAAATCTTTTCAAATTTCATTAAGAAAATAGCTAAATAAAATTACTTATATTTTTATTAGGCAAAGGTTTTTGTAAAAACTCAAAAATAGATATAAAGAAGAAGATAAAAGAAAAATGTAATAGAAATTATTAATCTAAATTAATAAAATAATGTATAAAAAGTTATTAATTATCTGGGGAATGAGACTTTTTCAAAAACTTGGTGTACTTCGGAATAATCACTTTTATCAATCTCATTTATCAATGAACGAATATATCTTTTCTTTAGAAACGGAGCTTCCTTTAATGCTTCTCTTAAATCATCTAGTGCAGCTCTGCCAAAGGTAAAAACGGACTTTTTTGCATATCTTCTTACATATTTATTATCATCAGTTATTTTTTTAATTAATGGTGGAATTGACTTAGGGTCTCGCAGATAAGACAGGGCTAAACATGTCGCAATAACAATATTGATATCTTCATCATCTAATTGGTCTATTAAGATATCAATAGCATCTTTAACTCCCATTAGACCTAATGCAATTGCTGCTTCCTCCCTCGCAAGGTCATTTTTATCGTTTAAAATCTTTTTCAACTCATCAATAGATTCCTCATCTTTTAAAATACCGAGAGCTAATATTGCTTCTTCTCTTAAAAATTGATTTTCATGCTTAATAAATTTTCTTAATAATGGCTTGGCTTCCTCAATTTCAAAAATACTAATAGCCCAAACGATTCTACGTAATTTTAAGATGTCCTTTTCTGTTTTTAAGTTATCTATTAAGATAGGCCCTAAAATATTTTTATTATCTTTTTTTTCAATAATTAGGTCTTGTATTTCCATAGAAGCTTCGAGACTTTCGTCTATTGAAGATGTAATGATCTTTTTTGTTAATGCATTGATCTTATTTTTAGTCATTTCATTTTCCCTTTTTTAATTTATTAGGTATAATTTATAATTAAATGTATATTTTAATTTTTTTGAATTTAAATTCCGACTTTAATAAATTAAACTTTTATATTTTCAAATAGAAAATTGAAATATATGAAAATTTTAACTGTTTCAATTCCCCTTCAGGATATTAAAATTATAAAAGAATTTATTGAATACGGACTATATTCAAATATTACTGAGTGCATAAGAATAGCATTAAGAGACTATTTATGGGATGAATTACAGAAACTCAGATAATAAGTATATAAATATAAGTGTATAAATAAAGTTTTTATTAGATAATAAGAAAAATTGTAGGTAGTGATATAAATGGAGTCTAAACCCAAAGTTGTAAAGGTACTGGCAGAACATGGGAAAGTTTCTGATGAAATAGATTGGAATGTATATAAATTCTTAATGAACGAGCGAGGCCCAGGCTATACAGCATGCTCACCAAGTCTTGTGGAACTAGATAATGGAAAAAAAGCAATAAAATTTTTAATAGATTTGACAGCTGTTTTAGACGATGGAAATCTTTATGGTTATGGGATAATTGGTGAAATCTATGTCAATTTTGAAAATGGAGAAATTATCTGGGCTACACCTATTGAAACATTAAGAGAAAAAGCAGCAGAATTAATAAAAATAGCTAAACCACAATTAAGACCTAAACGTTATTAATTTTTATTTTATTATAAATCATTATTATACATTTATTCTATAAAGTGATTTGCATATTATTTATTTATTGTGATCTCTACATTTTAATAAATGATACATTTCAAAAGACATTACAAAAGTATTATCAGATTTTTTTATTATAAATTGTAAATGTATAATTCCTCTATCCGGATTTTTTGTGGATTTCCTAATATTTAAAACTTTTACTATAGTTTTCATTGTTTCTCCAGCAATAAGAGGGTTTTTAAAATTCATATTTTCAATACCAAGTAATGCAATGATTGTTTTTTCATATAGACCCAGTTTCAAGTACAACCCTAATGCTAGGGCAATTAAAAATGGGCCAGGTACTACATAATTTTTCCAAACAGTATTTTCTTTAATATAATTTTCATCATAAAATATAGATAAGTTAAACCAGGTTAAGTTACAAAATTGAGTTATGTCATGCAAATGTATAGTTCTTTGTGGTGTTATAAATTCTTCACCAATTTTAAAATCTTCTAAATACCTTCCAATCATTTTAATTCATTGTTTTTTAATAAATGATAAAATTTAATTTTATTTATTATTAGGTATTATAATATTATAATATTTTTTTAAAGAAGAAAAACATAAAATAAAAAATTTAAGATATTTTAGCAAAATTTATAGAAATGAGACCATATAATGTAATAGTTTTCCTAGATTTGGATAGGTTTAAAGATGTTGTTGCGAACTTAGGCTGGAAAAAATATAGAAAAAATATTATCACATCATGTCTAACTGATATGATAATTGACTTAGCAAGTAAACATTCATGCTCAATATTATATGGATTAAATAGAAAAGAAGGTACAGAAGAATGTATGTTATTATTTTCAATGCCCGATTTTGATCAATTATTAAAAGATTTAGACAATATTCGACAAAAAATAGAAAAGTTAGGGAAAACTACAAAATCAAATGCAACAATTTCAATCGGTATAGCAAAGGGAATTTATTTGGACTATAAACCTATAATTTCTAAGAAAAAGCAATTTTTATTGAGTGACCCTTTAAGAAAATTAGCTAAGAATGCATTAAAAGAGGCAAAGAAAAAAGGGGGAAATAAAATAATTATCAAGTAATTATTTTTGTTAAAATTAGTAATTATCCAAATTTTGTTTCTAATAATTATTTATTAAATCTATTTTGTTCTAAATTTCAATTATTAGTTGAACGGATATTACACATATATCAATTCCTATTCTCTTAATTTCTCCTTAATGGCTAACTAAATTTTCAGGTAGTTGCTTGATTTTTTACTTATATTTTACTCTCTGAGAGTCTTTTAAATTTAAAAAAACAATTATAAATTACAAAATTAAAAAGTGATAAAAATGGCTACAAATTCAAAATCAAGTAGTAGAAAATCAACAAAAAGAACTACCACATCTAATAGTTCGAAAAGTAAAAAAAAGAATTCTAATAAAAACATTAAAATTGAAAGTATTAGTAAACCTATTGATGATTTAAATGAATCAGAAATTGAAAAAGAACTTACTAATTTAGTAGAACTAAATGATGTTGATTACAATGAAGTTGAAAATAACATACCTATCGATCAAAAAGCAATCATCGAAAAAGCACCTATTTTAGATAATGAAGTTCAAATCATACATATAAGAGATTTAAAAGGAGTTGGGCCTGCCATTGCTACTAAACTTGAAGATGCAGGTTATAATAGCGCGGAAGCTATTGCAGTTGCCAGTCCATCAGAAATTTCTGGAGCTACAGGTATTGGAGAAACAGTTTGTGCTAAAATAATCCAAAGTGCAAGGTCTCAATTAAAAATTGGATTTAAGACTGCAAATGAAGTTTTATCTGATAGACAAAAGATAATAAGATTCACCACAGGTTCTAAAGAATTAGACGGTATTCTTGGAGGAGGAATAGAGACAAGGTCAATTGTCGAAGCATTTGGAGAATTTAGGACGGGTAAAACTCAAATTGCGCACCAATTATGTGTTACAGTCCAATTGCCAACAGATAAAGGGGGACTTAATGGTGCCGTCTGTTATATTGATACTGAAGGTACTTTTAGGCCTGAAAGACTTTTACAGATTTTAGATAGATATGACTTTTTAGATAAGAATAAAGTATTAGATAATGTAATTTATTGTAGGGCATATAATAGTGACCATCAACAATTAATTGTTGAGAAATTAGCTCCAATTATTAAAGAAAAAAATATAAGACTAATAATTGTGGACTCAATTATATCTCATTTCAGATCAGAATATATTGGTAGAGGGACGCTAAGTGATAGACAGCAAAAATTAAGTAAATTCCTACATAGATTACTCCAGCTTGCGGAGGCACATAATTTAACAGTTTATATAACAAACCAAGTCCAATCATCACCGGGAGTTTTTTTCGGAGATCCTACAAAACCTACAGGTGGAAATGTATTAGCCCATGCTAGTACTTTTAGATTATATTTAAGAAAATCGAAGGCAAATAAAAGAGTAGCACGTCTAATAGACAGTCCGTGTTTACCTGAAGCAGAAGCGATATTTTCAATAACAGAACATGGAATTGAAGATTAATTTTATTATTACTATTTTTTACTTTAATAAGGTCGGGTAAAATTGTCAGATTCTGAAAAATTTATTGAAAATATATTATTTAAACGGTCTTTTTTCAAAAATGAAGAAACACTCTTAAGTAATTATGTACCTAATGAACTTCCACGGCGTGAAACTGAAATTGTAAGTCTAGCC
Organism: Candidatus Helarchaeota ASGARD archaeon Hel_GB_B; assembly: GCA_005191425.1. Classification (GTDB taxonomy): domain Archaea; phylum Asgardarchaeota; class Lokiarchaeia; order Helarchaeales; family HEL-GB-B; genus HEL-GB-B. The sequence goes on along the minus strand of SUPR01000066.1, from coordinate 429 downwards.
CGAGCTTTTAAACCGATTATGAGTTTTGATAATTCATCAGGAATAAATGTTGCAATTATTGGTCCCCCAGGTGTCGGAAAAACTGCTCTTGTAAAAAATTTTGGAAAAGCCATACAGAATATTTCTATAAAAAACAACCATCTTATTTATTTCAAATATTATAATTGTTATTCATTTCGGTCAAAAAATTCTATTTTAATGGACCTATTAAATAGATTTGGAATTTTTAGTAGAGGATTTGGCGATGAACAACTTCTAACTTTGTTAAAACAGCGATTACGAAAAGAGGAGGCGCGATTAATTTTAGCCATCGACGAAGCAAATTTACTTGGAAATAAAGAGATTTTAGAATTTATTCATGGAGCTTCTGATGATGAATATGGTCAATCTCGGATTTCAATTATTATTATCTCAAGATATTCTGAATAT
>SUPR01000065.1 GCA_005191425.1 Candidatus Helarchaeota ASGARD archaeon Hel_GB_B | reverse complement strand
CATTGATACAACTCGAATAAAAGTAATTTTATTATTATATAATGACCCAGATGATGAAACCATTGGTGCAAGGATTGATTCAGAAAAAGCATTAGAGATGTTAAAATCAGCAAAATCTCCTTTTTTCAATCCTCATACTCTCGTCTTAAGTGAAGAAAGAATTAATATGAGGACAAAATTCTTTAGTACAATTTGTCAATATGCAGCTACTTATAAAGTAAATACCGCCCATTCAATATTCGAAATACAACGTTGGATTCAATTATTGATTGAAACAAAGGAATATCTTGCATTTTTCAGAGAAGATATTAAAGAATCTCCGATAGATATGGACATAAAAAATATTATAGACGAAATTAATTATGATGAAATTCTATCAAGGGTTAAAAATTTAAGAAACCAAAATAATGTTTCAAATCCATCTCCAGAAGAACTTGAACGTATGGCAAAAGTTTATGGCACAAAAACTAAATGGGGTAGTTATAATTTTGTATCTACTGTTAAGAATAGAAGTGCTAATTTAACTATTGTTATTGGAAGCGAAAAGGTCAGGGCAAAAAATTTAACTAAAGTACAAAAGGAGTTATTTTTAAGACTACCTAAAACAATTAACGATGTATTAAAGTATTTAGAAAAAGGAGCCTTTGTAGTTACTGATAGAATAATGGGTAATAATGAATTTTTTACGCCTAAATGTACTTTTTTCTGTTCAATTCACAGAAAAGAAATGGTACATTTATCCTATATGTTTGATAAATCCTTGTTTAGACCTGAAGACGTTAAAGCAAATGGACCTGATTTATATATAGTTGACATTCCTGAATGGCAAGAAATGGACCGTCAAATATTGGTCTTTCCAGAAATTGGTCTTACATTTATTTTAGGTAGTGATTATTACGGTGAAGTTAAAAAAGGCTTTCTAAGAATGGCTATGTGGTGCGCGAAACAACAAGGGATGCTCGGTTTACACGCTGGAGCTAAATTAATTAAAGCGCGAGACTCAAAAACTGGTAAAATTAAAAAATACAGCACTTTAATTTTTGGCCTTACTGCAACTGGAAAAACAACACATTCATGTCATACCCACAACTTAGACCTACCTGGAGAAGGGATTGAAATTGTACAAGATGATTTTGTTGCAATTAGAAAAGATGGCTCTATTATTGGAACTGAGCGCGGATTTTTCTTAAAAACTGAAGGTATATCTCCAGAAATTCAAAAATTAATCTATAGCGTTGTTACAAAACCGACCACTATATTCGAGAACATAATGGTGGACTATAAGGGAGATGTTTATTTCTTTGATGAAACATTGACGGGAAATGGACGTGGAATAATGCAAAGAACTGATTTTGGTGATGCAATTCATGATACAGTTAACTTGCCTCCAGTATCCGAATTGGACGGATTAATTATTCTATTAATTACACGACGTAATACTATTATACCGATAGCTTCAAAATTAACTCTTGAACAAGCTGCTTTAGCTTTTGCACTCGGAGAATCCATTCATACGAGCGGGAGCGACCCTAGAAGAGCCGGAGAGTCTATTAGAATAGTTGGTACTAATCCATTCATTGTTGGAGATAAAGCAGAAGAAGTAAATATATTTTATAATATGATCCGGAATTTGCCCCCTAATAAGGTACAATGCTATCAAATTAATACTGGTGGAATCGGAGAAATTAGAGAAAAAGATGAACATGGTCGGAATATAATAAAAAGACCTGTAGAACGAATACCCATAGACGAAATGGCTAATATAATCAGAGGAATTGCAAGAAATAGTATTAAATGGGTACCTGAACATTATTTTGGGACTCTTATCCCAGAATATGTTAATGGTGTGGACATGTCTAAATATGACCCCAAAAAATATTATACTGAGAAACAAATTGAAACGTTAATCAAAGAGTTAAAGCAAGAACGTAAAGAATATCTTGCGACCTTACCAGGAATTAACCCAAAAATTTTAACTGCTTTGAAGTGATATTCTATACAACAAAATTTGTACAAATTTTTTACAAAAGGTTAATAATTTAAAATTCAATTATTTTTTTATATAATTTTTATTTTAAAAATTAAAGGAATTAAGAAAATGCGCAATAAAAAATCGATATTTTTTGCAAGTTTAATTTGTTTTCTGATATGTATTAGTTTTTTAATCCAATTTATTAATTATCATCAATTACGATCATCTATAGATGAAAACATCTTAATTAATCAAAAAATTAAATTTAATAAATTTTCATTATTCAATTCTAATAACCCTATAATTATTAATTTTAAGAAAAATACCGATTTAAATAAAGCTAAGGAGGATATTATACAAATTTGTGGTCAAAAAACTCCTATTATTTTATTTAATTATATTTCTGCAATTTTCTGTAATGTAAATAAACAAGATATACTTAAAATTGCAAAATTAAGCTTCGTTGTAGGTATTTATAAAAATGAGAAATTTTCAATCAACTTGTCTAAAGTAGAAAAATCAATTTCATATCAAGATATTTTTCAATTAGAACAATGTGCTGATACTATTAAAGCTAGAGCAATTCCTTATACTGGGAAAGGTGTAAATATATCCATACTCGATACTGGAATTGATTTCTCTCATAGTGATCTTAAAGGAAAGATGCTTGCGCAAGTATCCTTTGTTACAACTGCTTATGGATTTGATGCTGATGAAGTTGAGGACGCAAATGATTATGATGGTCATGGTACTCATTGTGCGGGGATTGCCACGGGAACAGGTGTTTCATCTCCTCCAAGTTATAACATAACTGGAATTGCACCTGATGCAAAATTATTAAATGCTAAATGTCTTGATAAACAAGGTGTTGGATATCTCTCTGGCATTCTTGCTGCAATAGAATGGAGTATTAATAATAAAGCTTCAATTATAAGTATGAGTTTGGGATTTAGTACATCCGACCCTGATCACCCTATTTGTAGAGCTGTTGATAATGCAACTAAAAAAGGGATAGTTATTGTAGCTTCATCTGGGAATAGTGGTCCATTTTATTCTACCGTTGGTTCTCCTGCATCTGCTCGTTTGATAATAACAGTTGGCGCTTCGGATAAAGAAGACAGAATTACTGATTTTAGCAGTCGAGGCCCTACTTCAGAAGGATATGTAGACCCAGATGTAGTCGCTCCCGGTAAAAATATCCTTTCAGCAGCTGCAAAAGACTCTTTACTGGGTAAAATTATGCAATTACAGGGTGAATACGTATATGGACGTAATTCAAACAATTATATGGTGTTGAGTGGAACAAGTATGTCCTGCCCTATGGTGGCAGGTGCTGTAGCTCTTTTGCTAGAAGCTTTTCCAAGTTTGAACCCATATACTGTTCGAATCGCATTGATGAAAGGAGCTGATAATTTGGGTTATACTCCTAATATTGAAGGGGCTGGTAGGATCAATCTAAATAAAAGTTATCAAATATTACTTCATTCTGCTCCAAATTTTAATATAACTACAGTACTTCCAAAAAATCTGCCTATACCACCATTTGATTATTCAATGTTTCCAGGCGATCATTACTCTGATAATATTATATTTCTCTCAAGTATAAAGGCCAATTATTCAGTAAGATGTATTGGAAATATCTCAGAATTTGTATCTTTGATTCCTTATACATCAAATGAAATTTCAAAAAATAATAGTTTCTTATATATAATGTCCACAAGTTCACAATTTACCGATATAAAAATCGATTTTAATTTTCCGATTGTAATTCAACCCGGTGTATATAATGGTTTAATATTAATTAAAAATAATGATACAAATGAAATTGTAGATCAAGTAAATTTAAGTTTTAATATCAGAATCCCTAAAGGTCGAATATATTTTGATTGTTATCATAATTCTGATTATGGCGATACCGCATTAGAAAATTATTATAATTTCACAAAATTATTATTAAATAACCAAATTGACCTTGATTTTAAAAGTTCACTTATTAATTATCCTTCCTTAAGTCAATATGACCTGCTAATTTTACCAGATATTGAAAATCCACTCACAGACAATGAAATATTTGCAATTAAAAAATTTTGGGATAATGGTGGAAATATATTGATTTTAGGTAATTATTATCCTTCCACAGCAATCGAATCATTAAATAATTTATTAATCAATTTAAATGTGGGAATAAATTATACAAAAAATAATATTGAGATGTCTTATGACATGGGAATGCTAAAATATTACAAATATATGTATATCAAAAATATTATAACTCACCCAATTACAAAAGGTATCTCAAATTTTACTTGGTTAACTGGAGTCGGCTTGGAAGTGAACAGTTCCAAGGCTTATACTATTGCGCAATACACTACAAAACCTGTTATAGCAGCTTATAATCAATCAAATTATCATAAAATTCTTTGTTTTGGTGAGGAACGACTTTTTTATGATGATTTGATCAGTAAAAAAAATAACCAAAAATTGGCATTACAAACAATTAAATGGTTATTAAATGGGTCTCAGAAGTCGAATTCAAGAGAATTACGAGTTGAATCAATTGTAAATAAGTCTATATTAGAATTGAATACAAATAATTCCACACAAATTAGTTTCTATATATCTGACCCAAACTCAAATAAGGTGGTTAATAATTTAATACCTGGTAAGAACTTAAGTTGTCATATCTTCTACTATAACTCTACCCATTGGGATACTATTTTTACATCTAATTTAACAAATATTAATAATATTGGTAATGGCGCATATACCTTAAATTTCAGCACAAATCTAATTGGGTATTTCAAATTAAATGTTACAGTTGAAAATTTATCATTTGGTAATGGTGTAGGTATATCTTATTTTAATACTACTCAATCAATACCAAAAATAGTTCATTATAGTCTGAAAACTTCAAGGTGGGAAACTTCACAAGATTATAGTGATGAAATTAATAATGATGTTTATCGAGATGTTGATAGAATAGTTATTAATTTAACAATTCAAAATACCAATTTAAACCTTAATACTACTAGTGTTAATGTGTATATTAATTCAATAGATACTTATAGAAATAATATAAAATATCTTAATTTAAAGATGAACAATCTGACTACAAAAAATGCCATTGAAACTAATTATTCTCTAATAATTTTTCCAGACAATTCTTTTCCCGCTGGGAGCTATGATGTTTTCTTTGAAATAATTGATTCTGAGGGTAATTCTGCTTGTTTACACAAAATTCTTCATTTTTATATTAATGATAAATACCCTCATATCAGTAAAGTTAGTTCAAAATTGAATGGAATTTCTTTTAATATATTACAAAACTCTCTTCCAACTCCTATTTTCTATGGCGTAGGCTTTAATATAGAAATTTCTGGGTCTGACTCTGAAAGTAATCTCTCAGATATGCATGCATATGTAATAATTTTTAGTTATTTTACAATTGGCTTTTATGCTTATCTATATGAGCCATTATGGAGTACAGAAATTCCATTTGACGGAAGTTCTTTTAAAGCGAAAATCTCTCTCCCATATAATGGAATATCACAAATTTTGGACGAGACCTATTCTTTTCCAAAATCTTGTATTATCATCATTTTATTATTAGATTCAGATGGCGAATTTGATGATAATAGTTATACTTATGCTCAAGTTTCAATTGGTTCTCCAATTTATTTTACAGTTATTATGATATTTGGACTAATTGGCATTTGTGGAATTTCTACATATCTTGTATATCGATTTATTATTAAAAGAAGTAAAAAACAGCGTTCAAGTATAGCTTATTATTGTCCAAATTGTGGTGCAACAATGAAAGAAACTGAATATATCTGTCCTAAATGCGGATATAGTCATCCAGTTACAATAGATGACCCCAATAAACTTGATTTTGAATAATATTTTTCAAATTTTATATCAAATTTTTTAAATATCTTTTTTTAATTTTATATTTAGAATAAAATCCTTCTTTTAAATAAAAAAATGACTAGAAATGTGGAGATTAATTCGTCCTGATGCGAGGTCAGTATGGGAGTTTGATGAAGTAAAAAAGATTTTTTATAATTATAGAGCAATTCTAAAAGGCAAAAAATTAGCAAGATATTTAATATTTAAAAAAATACCCGTTAATATTGATTTAAAAAATTCCAGTTCTGAAAATTTGTGGAAAATACATCAAAAAATCTTTTCTAAAATAGTTCGTGGGAATTATCTTGAAGAATTTAGCAATAAAAATAATATTTCAGATCAAAAATATTCTTATTTAGATTTAAAAATCGAACTATTGCGGAGAATAATGTTAAATTGCCATTTATGCGAGCGAAACTGTAATGTTAACAGGATAAATAACGAAAAAGGATATTGTAGAATAGGTAAGTTCGGTAGGGTATATTCGGCACATTTGCACTTTGGTGAAGAAGCTCCACTTATCCCTTCTGGGACAATCTTTTTCACAGGTTGTACCTTTTCTTGTGTATTTTGTCAGAATTACGATATTTCCACAAATCCTCAGGAAGGCAGTTTAATAGACCCTAAAAAGTTAGCAGCTTATGCTAATTCATTGGCTAGGGACGAAAAAGCAAAAAATATAAATTATGTAAGCCCTCTAGCCCACACTTATGGGATTGTCTCATCAATGAAATATCAAAATGTCAATGTAGCTCAATTATGGAATTCTAATCACTATTGCTCTTTAGATACAATGAAAATAATTTCTGACCTTTTTGATATTTGGCTACCCGATTTTAAATATGGAAATGACGACTGCGCATTAAGATTATCTAACGCAAAAAATTATTGGAAAATTATAACTCGAAATCATAAAATTATATATGAATCAAAAGGTGAAATAATTATTAGACACTTAGTAATGCCAAATCACCTAGAATGTTGCACTAAGCCTATTTTAGAATGGATCTCCAAAAATATTCCTAATGTTTTAGTAAATATAATGGCACAATATCACCCAGAACATCTAGTTAGAAGATATCCTAATAAATTTAAAGATATTAATAGAACTCCAACTAATACTGAAGTTCAAGATGCTAAAAAATTTGCTGATGAACTGGGAATACATTGGCGGGCTGTCAGTTAAATAATTTATAATTTAATAAAGAAATTTAAATCGGGAACTTTATCTTTAAAAGTTCCATTTTTATTAAAACTGGCTTCTGAAGAAAAATCGCTTCACCATGAAATATTAAAAATTAGTATTCCCCACTTTTTAATTCAGTATAATCTGGCTTTATAAAAAGGATATTATTTCCTCTAATAAAAACTTCCCCATATTTAGAAATTGGACGACCTGTATCTTTTTCTAATTCTTCCGCACTTGTTAAAACTAAATTCATAAAAATATCTGTTTCAAGTAATCGTCCAATATATTCTCGACCATCCTTCAACCTTACTAAAATTTTATTATTAACTGATTTATTCAATATTTTCAAGGGGTTTACTATTTTTGACGATTTGTCATTCTTGGTATTCTTAGTAGGCTTGTTTCTCATTATTTAAAGCACCATTTTTTATTACAAATTTTAAAAAATATTTTTAATTATTTAAAGTTTTATGCTAATAATCTATTAAAAAACTTATCTTATGTGATACTAATTTTTAAAGGATTAGTTAATATGATTTTTAAATTATTGGAAAATATTTCCCTATCTATGTTTCTTTTTAGTTTTTTTCACTATGTTCTTTTACTAATAAATTATAAATGCAATGGAAGGAAATAATTAATATAATTAATTTTTTTGCATATATATATATTAATTGTGATAAATTAATATTTTTAATTTAAAATTTCTCGAAAAATATGGTAATATAAAATGTCAGTAATGAAGGCGGCAAAAAATCATACTATTACAAAAGAAATGGAATTTGTAGCAGATAAAGAACAGGTTAATGTAGAGCAAATGATGAAGAGAATAGCTCAAGGTAGAGTTATCATTACCCGAAATCTTGTTAGGGAAAATGTTTCACCGATCGGGATTGGTGAAGGCCTTAACATAAAAATAAATGCAAATATTGGAACTTCTGCAGATATCTGCGATATTGATAAAGAAATTGAAAAAGCCAAGATAGCTGTCAAATATGGCGCAGATACTATAATGGACTTGAGTACAGGTGATAATATTAAAGCAACTAGAGAACTTATTCTGAAAACTGTTAATGTACCTATAGGCACAGTTCCAATTTATGAAGCTGGAATTAAAGCGATTAATAATAAAAAAGCAATTGTTGAAATGACCGAGGATGATATGTTTGATATAATTATCGACCATGCAAAATCAGGAGTTGACTTTATGACAATTCATTGCGGAGTTACTAGATCAATAGTTGAAAACTTAAAAGAACATCCAAGAAAACTGGGTATGGTAAGCCGTGGTGGTACATTTTTAGCTGCTTGGATTATTCATAATGGAAAGGAAAATCCATATTTTGCTAATTTTGATTATCTACTAGAAATTGCTTCAGAATATGATTTTTCTATTAGTCTTGGTGATGGTCTAAGGCCTGGAACAATTTTTGATGGCTCTGATTGGGCTCAATTTCAAGAATTATTAACTATCTCAAAACTAGTCAAAAGAGCTCGGGAAAAAAATGTACAAGTTATGGTAGAAGGACCTGGGCATTTACCTCTGGACCAAATAGCTTATAACATGAAAATTCAAAAGGCAGTTTGCGATGGCGCTCCATTTTATGTATTAGGCCCTATTTGCACTGAAGTCGCTCCTGGTTATGACCACATTGTTTGCGCTATTGGTGGTGCAATTGCAGGAATGTCTGGCGCTGACTTCTTATGTTATGTCACTCCATCTGAACACCTTGGACTACCCGATGTTGAAGAAGTTAAAGAAGGTGTAATTGCAACAAAAATTGCAGCCCATTCAGCAAACATCATCAGAAGAGGCGAATCAGCTTCAAATTGGGACCTTGAAATGGCAAAAGCCAGGGCAAATTTAAATTGGGAAAAACAATTTGAGATTGCAATTGATAGCGAAAAAGCAAAAGCTGTTTATACAAGAGGTAATCTTAAAAGTAGTATTGATGAACCTATAAAACCCTGTACTATGTGTGGTAAATACTGTGCTATTAAAATTCTGCAAAAATATATCGGAAAACCAGTTTTTTGTGATTAATTTTCATTTATTCCTTTAATCGTTTAGCAACATTTAACATTTTTTTAGCCATTTTTTCATATTCGTCCCATTCGTTATCTAATTTACTACTCTTATCAAAAAACTCACTTGCATGAAGATAATACTCTTTTGCTTTCTTTATTTCATTATTTTGAAGTGCCATCATTCCTTTAAATCTAAATATTTGCCCTTCACAATAATATTTTCTAGCTCTAGCCCGGCTTACTCTCTGAATATCTCCTACTTGAGCAGCAAAGTCCGCTTCTAAATCGTCATGTGTTGAAGCTAATTTAAATTGCTCAATTAATTCATTATAATCTTTTATTTCTTTATTAATAAGATAGAATGCCTTTGCAATTGATGCCTTTTCCAATAAAAAATGAATATTCATATTTAAAATATCTAATTCTTTTTTGTCATTTAAATTATCTGTCTTTATTTTCGATGCTTCTTTTAATTGTTCAGCTGCTCTTTCAAATAAATCCTGAGCCATTTTATAGTTCTTTACTTTATAAAATTGGTGAGATGCCTTACATTGCAAATAATTTCCATATTCTATAAAATAATTCCTTTTTGCTCTTATTTTCATATCATTTTTCGAAATTGAACTAATTTCTTTAAAAATCTCCGAAGCTTTTAGATGACTTTCAGACGCTTTTTCATATTCTTTTATATAATAATAGTCATGACCATATCCTTCAAATCGTGTAGCTTCTTTCCATTTTTCTTTTAAATTACTTAAATTATTGTCATTGTTTATATTGCCCATTTTTTTACCAAAATTATATCTATTTAAAAATTAATGAATAATATTATTTACTTAAATCATTACTATTATTCTATTTAGAATATACAAAATGATTAAAATATTTAAAAATATGAATATAATAATAATTCTTTAATGAATATATCAATTTAAATTTATAGGATCAGTAATTTTTCTTTAATAAAAAAGGTCAATTCTTAGGTTAAATATTAGGCTGGTCAAAAATTCTTAAAGACCGACTTTATATAGTAAATTTTCGACTTTAAATCTTTTGGGTTTGTCCTTCTCTCTTTTTATATTCTTAATTCTGGAAAAATCTAGGAGACCTCATTACTTCTGGTATACCTAACTGGCTCGATACTATTGCAATTGCTAATGATACAATACACCTTAATAAAACTTCTTTATACATATTGACAAGTCCTATTATTTTCTTTTTTTCTAGTCCTAATACATTCTTAATGATATAATTATCTTGTTCAACGTATATCCTCTTTTTATAAATCTTTTTAAATATCTTATGTCTCTGCAGAACACAACAACATTGTCGATACTCTTTTTTCCTTTTTTTTATTGGAATATATTTATCTAAAGTAGTCTGTTTCAGTAATTTCTTTGCTTTATTTATAGTTTTTATGGTGTATTTTACTCTCTTCTTACCTCTAGGGTTTGGCTTTATTATCCCAATACAATTAAGCTCCTCTCTCAACTTGAAATGATTGTCTTCACTGTCATAGCCTGCGTCTGCTAATAACTGTTTCGGATGTATCTCCAATTTTTTTAGTAGATTAATCAAGGAGTCCGTTATTTTTTGGTCTGATTCGTTCGCCTTCGTGACAATACAAGATATACCTAGTTTGCTGTCAATATCAGTAATAATATGGGCTTTGTACCCAAAATACCACCCACCTTTACATTTTGAGAAACCCCATGTAGCATCAATATCAGTACTGCTCTGCCCTCTTTTAGTCGGGGGCTTGAAATATGATTCAATTGGGACTGAATCTACCGCAATTTTATCAAAATTCAGGATATTATATAAACGTAGCTCATTAATTAATTGTAGATTTATTTCGTATAAAGTATCAATATCAAGTTCATGGAAAAATTTCTTTAAAATGGAGGCACTTGGGATCTTATTGGGGTCAAGTCCTATTATTTTAGCTAAATCCTTATTAAGCCTTAACTTTGCTATTAAGGACCTATAATTATTTGGCATCATTAGTGTTTTTAGCATAAGGCATCTAAATAAAATGTTTCTATCAAATTTCGGGCGCCCTAGACCACTCTTCTTGTTGAAATTTTCAAGGACCGAAAAATAAAAATTATAGGAAGAAAATAATATATAATAGGAGCCGCCGTATTCATCTGGATAATAAATGTAATTTATTTCCGGTAAATATTGTAATTGTTGCATATTATAATATATGGCGGCTCCTTTTATTAATATTTCGCTCAAAATTATTTGAGAGATACTCTCTCTGTAATACCGGTCTCTGAGAAAAATAGTTTGCCTCTAAAAATAAGAAAAATATTTATTGTCGGAAAAAAACACTTATTTAATAATTTTTGACCAGCCTAGTTAAATATATTTAAATTAAAATGATTACTGCAATTATAAAATATTTTTCCAGCAATTGGTTCGAGGTAAATATGCGGAAATGGAATCCGATCTAAAAAAAACAAAAGAAAAACTATTAGCAGAGTTAAAAAAGTGTAAAGTGGCTTTAAAATTAAACAAGGAAATGCAGAAAAATTACGATATTGAAATTAGAAAGTTAAAGGAAATTCGAGATGACAATAACGAGATAGTTAGTAAATTGATCGAAAAAGCTAAAGAGCAAAAAATTTTACGCGATTCATATAATAAAGAATTTCAGCAATTAAAAGAAAAACGAAACATTATTCGTACACAAATATCCGAATATAAAGCTGAACGCGACTCTAAATGGATTTTATATAAAGAATTCAAGAATCAATTTCACGAATTATTAAACCAAAAGAAGCAGATGAAAAAAAATTCCGGAAAAATGAAGCGAATAATATCCGAAATTCTAGAATTAGATTGGAAATTACAAACAGAATCAATGGACTTTGAAAAAGAAAAAGAATTAGTAAAACGTATTGAAATATTAAATGCAAAAATTAATAATAATAGCGAATATCAAGATATAAAAGCAATAGACCTAGAATTAAATGAACTTATTAAAAATTTAGATGAATTTAGAACTTCCGCAAACCATTATCATAAGCTAATGGTCGATTTAATTCCTGAAATCGAAAAAATTCAAACCCGTATGGACGAATTATACCAGCTTGGTAATGAACATCATAAAAAGTTGATGGAATATAACGATAAAATAAATGAAATTAAAAAAATTAGTGATGATGCACATCAAGAAATGATTAAAAAAATCAAGGATGTACAATTACTCAGAAAAGGTTATGACAGTAAACTTGAGGAAATAAAGGAGATCGAAGCTAAACTTGAAAAAATATCACAAAAAGAAAAAATAATTAGAAGAGAAAAATTTGTAAAAATAGAATTACAACGCGCTCAAGAATTGTTGGAAAAACATAAATCAAATATTCAATTGTCTTTTGAAGAGATCGGATTTTTATTAAATAAAGGTCTAATTTCAATTGACGAAATAAGTACTAATAAAAATAAAGAAAATAGACAAGAATTACTTCATAGTACTAAATTTAAACTAACTGATATTAAAGGTCTTGGTGTTAGAGACGAACGTATTCTTGTTAATAATGGTATCCATACTGTCCAAGATCTTTCAAATTGTGCACTTGATGATTTGGTACAAATTATTCCTACTAAATCTATTGTTAAATTGAAAAATTGGATTGAAGATGCTAAATCTATCGTAAATAAAAATTAAATACTAATAAAATTGGTCTTTTACTAATGAGCAATTCATTATCTTCCGCTGATAAAAATACTTTAGAATTTAAAAAGAGTTGTCGTGAAATTATAAATGAATTATTACAGGTCTCTGATTTTAAGAAAATAAAAGATATCAATCGAATAAAATTAAAAATAATAAAAAAATATAATAATGTCCCTATTCCAAAAAATTCAGATATTTTATTCTATGCAACTCAAGAGGAATTTGAAAAACTTGTTGATTTCTTAAAAATAAAAAAAGTTAGGTCAATATCTGGTATAGTAGTAGTTGCTATTATGTCTGAACCATACCCGTGTCCTCATGGTAAATGTCTATATTGTCCAGGAGGTCCTAATTCTCATTTTAATTCACCACAAAGTTATACTGGTTTTGAACCTGCAACCCGAAGAGGAATTCAAAATTCATTCGACCCATATAAACAAGTTTCTAAACGACTTGAACAACTAAAAGGAATCGGGCATGATACCTCTAAAATAGAATTAATAATTATGGGTGGGACTTTTCCTGCTCGTAGTTTTGAGTATCAAGCTGATTTTATAAAAAATAGTCTGGCTGCAATAGTAGATTTTGAGTCCAATAAAAAACTCGATTTAAAAAATGAAACGTTGGAAAATGTAATCTTACGATGTGAAAACTCCAAACACAGATTGGTTGGTTTTACGGTAGAAACAAGGCCTGATTTTTGTGATAAAAATAGAATAAATTTTTTATTAAATTCTGGAGTAACGAGAGTTGAATTGGGCGTCCAAACTATTTACAATGAAATTTATAAATTGGTGGAAAGAGGACATACTATTGAGGATGTAATTACAGCCACTCAACTACTCAAAGATTCCGGATTTAAAGTTTTATATCATATTATGCCAAATTTACCTGGATCTAATTTAGAAATGGACTTAGATATATTTAAAACAATTTATTCTGACCCCAGATTTAAGCCTGACCTTTTAAAAGTATATCCATGTCTTGTAATTAAAGGCACTAAATTATATGATTTATGGAAACAGGGCAAATATAAACCATATCCACTTGACGATACAATTAATCTATTGAGTAGCGCTTTTTCGCAAATTCCTCCATGGATCCGGATCCAAAGAGTCCAACGAGATATTCCTGTAGAATATATTGAAGCTGGTGTAAAAAAAAGTAACCTTAGAGAATTAGTCCACCAAAACCTGAAAAATAATGGTTTACGATGTAATTGTATTAGGTGTAGAGAAGTTGGCCTTGTAGAACTAAAAGAGAACCGTATTCCTGACTCAAAAAATATTAAACTTATAAAAACTGTATATGAAGCTTCAAATGGAATTGAAATTTTTCTTTCCTATGAAGATATTGTAAAACATATTCTTATTGGATACCTTAGATTACGCATTCCTTCTGAAAAAGCATTCCGACCTGAAATAACTGAAAAAAACTCAGCAATTGTAAGAGCCCTTCATATCTACGGAAGCGTAGTCCCAATTGATAATAAATTTTATCCATATCTGTCTAATTGGCAGCATAAAAAATTTGGCACTAAATTGTTAGAAACTGCTGAATCGATCGCAAAAAACGATTTTGATATAAAAAAAATTCTTATAATAAGTGGTATTGGCGTTAGAGAATATTATTTTAAATTTGGTTATAAAAAAGATGGCCCATATGTATCAAAAAACTTAAATTAAATGTTAAATAAGTCTCGGGTTTAATTCGTCTTTATATTTCTTTATTATAACTGTCGTTTTCATTTTTTCTATTCCTTCTAATGAATTTATATAGTTCCAAATAAAATTCTTGAAATCATCTATCCCTTTAAAGTTTCCAATTAACATTAAATTAAATTCTCCCGTAAGCTCACAAATTGAATCTATTTTTTCGATATTTTTCAAAATTTCCAAATTTTTCTCGATGAATTGTAGGTTTATTTTGAGAAAAATTATTGTTTTAAGCAAATTTGAATTACCTTTAATTATAGTATACTGCTTTATAACGCCTTTTTCATTCAACTTTTTTATTCTAATTCTTACAGTCCCCTCAGAAATTCCAAGCTCATCTGCAATCTTTACAAATGGCATTCTCGAATTATTGCGTAACAATTCTAATATATGCAAATCTATAATATCTATATCTTTATTCTCTTCCATTCAACGCCCTGTATTTAATTAAATTTATGATAAACTAAGGAAAAAAATAATTATTCTTTATATATTTTGCAATATTATATTCAAAATATGTAATATTATTGGTATTAAATATATTTAAAGAATTCGAAAAATTACTTAAAAATAAATTTTTAAAAATGTTAAAATTGAAAAAAATTCAACTTTTAAATTTTGTCCATTAAATTTTCTAAATAATTTTCAGGAATATACCCCTTTCGTTGCAACCATGAAATTTGATTTCTCGTATATCTATATACAATATCTGCTTTATTATCTTGAAATTCCCATGGAGAAACTATTACTATATCTTCTTCTCGAATCCACATACGTTTTACCAATTTACCTCTTATTCTAGCTATTCTTATTTTTCCATCAAAACAGTAAACTTTCATCCTTGAATTTCCTAATGTCTGTAGGACTACACCATAAACTTCTCCATCTTCTTTATTTGCAACTCTAATCTTAACTGGTGCTTGTGAATTATGAGAATGTTTACTTTTTTTCTTTCTACTTCTTGAAGGCATTTTACTTATCCAAAATAATTTGTTTATTGAAAAATTTCAAAAGAATTCAATAAAAAGTATTAAAAATAAGTTTTCCAATCCTTATAAAATTTCTGTTTAATTTTTAATTGTTTATAAATATATAACAATATTTTCATAATTAAGAATATTTATTTAAATTAATAATTTTGGTATAATTAATAATTCTGGATAAAATAATAAATCGTAACCTAATAAAAAGATAAAGAATGAATGTTTATGACCATTAAAAATGATTTAAAACTAGTCGTATTTGATCTAGATGGTACTTTAACTAAAGAACACAATTCTTGGGGCCTAATTCATTCGAAATTAGGCGTTGAAAAGGAAGCAAAAAAAAATTCAGATCTTTTTTTCTCTAACAAGATAGATTATTTTAAATGGGCTGAACTAGACATTAATCTATGGAAAAATAAAGGCTTAACATCTAATAAACTAAAAGAAATAATTTATAATAATATAAAACCTTTTAAAGGAGCAAAAAAAACGATTCAAATTTTAAAAAATAGAAATATTGAAACTCTTGTTATTAGCTCGGGCATTTCAATGGTTTGTGAATATTTTAAAAAGATTTTAGATTTTGATAACTACATTTCAAATGAATTATATTTCGATGAAAATAATCGACTCAAAGGTATTAAAGTTAAAGTAGGGTTTAATAAAGATGTTGTCCTTCAGCAATATATTATTAAGAAAAATATCCCAATCGATAAAGTGGCTTCAATAGGTGACAACATAAATGATATTAGATTATTTCAAATTACTCCTCTTTCCATTGCTATCAATCCAAAAGATATTTCTTTAAAAAAATATGCAACTTATACCTTATATACCAATAATCTTAAGAAAATTTTATCTTTACTCCTATAAAAAATACTAATATTATTATTACTTTCTATTTGCTAATCGTAAATTATAAAAACATTAAATTTTTTAATTATTATCAAAAATATAGTGGCATTATTATGACAACCCCATTAGTAATTCTTGCAGGTGGTTTAAACCTTATTGCTAAATATTTGAAAAATAAAATAACCAATATTCCCTTAGCTGTGAATTATGATATCACATATCATTGTAATTTAAATTGCGAGCATTGCTATTTTAGGGCATCAAATCCTAAACCTTTGGAATTGTCAGATGAGCAATGGCATAATGTTTTTAAATATCACCATTCATTAGGAATTGGTTCAGCTGCAATAACTGGTGGAGAACCCACTCTTAGAATGAACGTCATTCGCGATGCTTATGAAACTTTCGGTTTAATCCAAATCGCAACTAATGGTATAATTAAAATTCCTGAAGATATCAGAGCCACTATATGGGTTTCTATTGATGGAAATGAAGAAACTCATAATAAAATTAGAGGCGCTAAAATTTATCATAAAGTTATGAAAAACATCGAAAATGATCCAAGGGTTACTATTTCAACAACTCTATCGACTTCTAATTACAAACAAGTACATGAAATTGTAGAAAATGCAATTAAAGCAAATGTTTCGGGCATCTTTTTTATGCTGTATTCTGGTACCATGAATGACCCTTTATTATTGAAAGGTGATAAACTGAAACGAACTATTCGTGATATATATAATA
The DNA here is from genome assembly GCA_005191425.1 of Candidatus Helarchaeota ASGARD archaeon Hel_GB_B. Classification (GTDB taxonomy): domain Archaea; phylum Asgardarchaeota; class Lokiarchaeia; order Helarchaeales; family HEL-GB-B; genus HEL-GB-B. The sequence continues at coordinate 3,879 of SUPR01000065.1, read as the reverse complement.
TTATTGATGAATATCCTGATTTTGTAATTTATTCAAAAATGATGACTGACTGCCTCCTTACGAAAAAGCATATCCATGAATGCGTATTCTTAGATAATGATTTAATCGTTTCATATTTTCCTAATATGGAGAAAAAACGATGCGTAATGGGCGATTGGGTAGACTGTCAGACATGTAGTTGTATCGTACCAATTATTGCATATTGCGTTAAACGTCTTGATATGGAAATTATAAATAAAATTGAAAAATTTGGGGCTGGACTCAAAAAATAATCTCCATTTTATTTATTTTATTTATTTTTATTGATGTATATCTTTGAATAATATATTTAAAATACTAAAACTATCATTATACAATTGTTATTTTACAAATTGGCTGTATGGTCCCTTTATTACTTTAATAGATTATGAAATTCCAAAAAGAAAAATTCCTACAATTGATATAATCAATCCAATAAAAAATTGAATTATATTTTTTTTATCATTAATTTCCTTGAAATAAACAATCCCCCATATCGCACTTATGATAGCCATTACTGTTTGAATTATTGGAACTCCAAAACTGAGTCCATAGTTAGCTAATGTATATGAGGTCAATAATATACCACAACTCCAAATAAAACCTGCCAATAACGCATATAAATGAAATTTCTTTCCTTCGTATACCCAGTTTTTTATTTTTCTAATTCTGAAATTAGATAATAAACTACCTATAACTGCTCCTACACTTAAAAAAAAGGTTGCTGTAAAATAAGGGATTGTTGGATATATTCTTGATGCCATTGATTCAACTGAAAACACATTAAAAATACTTATTAAAAATGCACTAATTATAACACTTGCTATCCCCTTCCAATTAAATTTCTTAGTATCTTCCTTCCTTGTTAATGTTATTATTATTGCTCCACTCACTATTATTGGTAGCCCTATTATTTTTAATACATTTACCTCTTCAGAGAAAAAAAATAGCCCAAATATAAAAGAAAATATTGATACCAAATTAAGTAAACTTGCTGTTTTACTCATCCCTATTGCTTCAATAGCAATTAAAGAAAATCCATTCCCCATCTGCCAAATTATCCCTCCTATAACCGCAAAAATAATTGGAATAAAATTTAAAGTCTGATCCGTTAAAAATAAACAAGAAAAAAACCCTAAAGTTGTTATTAAAATTCCAAAAGTCATCGATAAATTATAATTATTTGTATTTACTTTAGACAACTTTTTTTGTGGAATGTATTGTGAACCGTAAAATATTGCAGCTAAAACTGGAAATATCAATGATATTGGGCTATCCAAAATTAATTACCTTAAGTCCTTATTGACATCTGATTTTAACCAATTAAATAAAACATTTAATACTTTTTTATCTATAATTTCTCCAGGAATATTTCTGAACTTTTTGTTTATTTCTAACTCAATACATGGTATTTGAAATTCTTGAGAAACCTCCTTTACTATTGTATGTTGAAATGGTAAAGTGAGCCCCCCGTTAAAATACCTATTCACTCCTACCTCATATCCAAATTGCTCTAACCTTTTTTTTAATGATTTTCTGAATTTTAACGCATTAAATGGTACTAATGCCATCCCAAAAAGATCTATAATATCAAAATCAGCTTCTCTATCACTTGATAAGCCATGGACATCTAAAACAAACTTTATTTTCTCCTTTTTTAAAATACTTCTCATTTTTTCTTGAAATAAAGCTTCCCTGTAAAAATTAGGGTCTAACCAAGCAGTATATATCTGGATCAAAGCATGGCAATCCAAATATCTACTTAAATAACACGCAATTAGACCAGTATTAACATCATCATACTTTATCCAATCACCCAACTTTTTTCTATTCTTACCCCACGTATATCTATAATGCCACGCTGCGTGAGGTGCAGTAATTAATATTTTATTATTACCTTTTTTATAAAGAAATTCACTTCTATTTATTTCCTTTAATAACTCCTTTACTTTTACTAAATTTTTCTTTCTTTTAATTGGCGTAGTATTTTCTAATGCTAATTTATATATCTCTTTACTGGCATATCCTAATGTTTCATTAATATAATCCCTGCTCATTAATGATTTAAAATGCTCAGATAAAAAACACTGAAAATTATCGCATTCTTTATTACAAATTATATTTGTATTATTATTTATTAGTAATTCTGATGCCATTTTTAATTATCCTTTATTTAAATCTCTTAAACATAAATAACTAAATTTAAAAATTATATTTTTTATTGCAATTATAATAATTTTGTTGCAAAAAATCATCTAAACTTATTAAATCTGGTCTATATAATGTTCATTCTTTAAATTTGTTTTATTTATGAAGTTAAGGATTTACTTATTTTAAAAATGATTAAATTTAAAAAATTTAAACTTTTTTGAATAAAAACTGCAATTTGATTAAGTAAGTTCCTATTTACGTTTTTTAAAATTTTTGTACTCCTAATATATTACTCCTATTTCCTTCATTTTTATATTATATAATGCCCTTAATTTATTTATATTCTTTTTTTTTCAAAAATTTAAATTTGTGATAAAAAAAGATTTCTATTGGAAATGAATTTTTCCTAAAAATTTGTTATGTGTTTATTTTAAATAAAAACCTTTAAAATAAGCCTATTAAAAAAATTGTTATGTAAGATAAATCAACAAACTTAAGTAAGAAAAATCACATAATTTTATCGATAGAAAAGAAAAAGTCTATTTTATTAGAATCCTATAAAAGATTTTAAAATTTATTCTAATATATTTCCACATTTTGGACATACAATTGCATTTTCGTCAAGTTTTTCACCACAGACAGTGCAATACTTGATGTTGCTCTCATCCTCATCTTCTTTATTGTCATCATCATCATTACTTTCCTCATGTGGATTGCCCATCAACAAGTCATACAATCTTGCACCCTCTGGTGATGCAACTATTTTGATCTCATCACTGTCAATCACATGATCATTTCTGCCTGTTCCGTGTCTTGAACCAGTAGACACATCTTCATCATAACCTGATATGTGTAACTTGATGTCTGCAACTCCACCACCAACATAAATAGCTATTACAACAATCATATTTATGAATAAAAATGTGAATGGGAAAGATGAGTCATAAAATTGGTAGTAATATCCATCCATCATTGGATATAGACCAAAAAAAACAAAAAGTATCATTGAAAATGTGCACGATACTACACCCCACAAGGCAAATGGCTTAGAAAAATTGATAACTTTTATTTTCCTGTCCATATTTGCTCTTATAGTTTGAACTGTGGCTTCCACACCCATCAAATCTATCACAAAAATCATGAGTCCTTCACTAACAATAAATGAAAAAAAATTCAAATAAAACTTCATACTTCCCATTTCATCTATTGAATAGTCCAGAAAATGGACATTCCACAACTGGAACATGTAATGCCCAGTTGCCGAACAGAACACAAAATCAAACATCATAATATTTCCTAACAAAATAGAAATGACAATAATAAACATATTGACAATTTTGATAACTTTGATGTTCATTTCACTTCACATTTGTTCACAATAATAAAAATTAATATTTTAAATGAAAATTTATAATAAAATATCATTTATTTTCTTTTAACATAGATTTATAATCGTTTTTTTTTACATAATTCAAATAACTTTATTTAAAATATAATTAAAGAGAATTAAAATAAATAATGGAACATAGACACTAGCCGAGGTCTCATAGAAAGAATTAGATTTAAATTAATCAATTAATGAAAGTCCTTTATTTACTATAATCGATGCTAGAACATCTCCATTTATTAGTGTGATGAAAATATTTTCATTTTGATATAATTCATTGACATAATCGATTGTATCATCTGAAAAATCTCCTGTTGTTATGA
>SUPR01000064.1 GCA_005191425.1 Candidatus Helarchaeota ASGARD archaeon Hel_GB_B | reverse complement strand
AATGCATTTTCTGTCGTTAAATGATGTAATAATAATGAAATTGTAGTATTTGCTCTCGTCAGATAAAAATTCTCTGTTCTAAAATTAATCAATGCCCTAATAGCAATTGAATTTGTTTCTACATATTTCTGAGTATTATTATTTCCGCCAAAAGTGATTGAGTAATTAAACATATTTAAATTGCTGTCCCACAAATATGTATTTAGAAAATTAAAATAATTATTGGCAGTTAAATAATAAGTTCCATTATTTGTAATCTCATAGAGGTCAAGCAATTCAATAATCATCTCTGAATTTAATTTTGTCAAGATCGTTTTATTTATCATTGTACTACCATTCCAGTTGAGTTCATAAACTAAAGCAGGTTCTGATTTAGTATTATCAACAAAATTATTTAGAAATGATAGAACATCTAAGATTTTATCATAATAGAAATCATTATGTGTTAATCTATAAAATTCTATGAATGCATTTAGCATTATTGAATTATCTCTTAAGTTTTTATTGGTAGATAGTCCATTTCGTGTCCAATTTCGGTATCCACTTGAGAAATATCCATTTGTCCCATTTTTTAAATTATTATCTATTTCCTTATATAATGTAATAAAATTAGAATAAGCCAAATCTCTGATATTGGCATTAAAAATAGGATTATTTGATATTTTAAAATTTATAAGTAGACCCAGACCATTTTCATATAAATATTTCTTACCTAAAAGATCACTCTGGTTATTACTTCGGTAATATCCTTTATATTGATGGTCCCATAAAGTCCTGTTTAGCTCCTTAATTGTCTGATTTACAATATCAATATATGTCTGATTTTTAGTAAGATCATACATTTTTAATAATAAGTCAATTGATAACAAATTATCTGCTGTAAATGAAATATTTGAAATAGGACTACCTGTTCGATTTACACTTGATATAAATAATTTAATGCTTCCATTCCAAAATGTGTTAATAATATACTCTGTCAAATTAATTGAAGCATTTAAATAAGATTGTGATAAATTTGCTTTATAGAGTTCTATTAATATATTACCTGCCTCTAAATTGGCTAATAATTCTTTTTTATTTAAATTAGCTAAAGATGAATTAAATCCACCATAAACATCTTTTGTATTTGATGAAAGAGCATTCCATGTTAAATTGGCTTTATACCAAGTTAAATTTCTATAATAATAAAATAGATGAGATGTATCGTTTTCACCAATTGGATAATTAATTTCGGGTGGATTACTATATATATATGGGCTATTTTCACTTTTATTCTGAATATACGCCAATGAATCTAATTTAGATGGATTTTCAATGCTTATACTTAAACATAATACTAAAAAATTTAATAATATAATATTTAACAATAAAATTGCGTTATATGACCTTTTTGACACTATCAAAAACTCCCGATACATCTATCGTGGATTAAAATTACAAAATGATTAATATTTATTTCGATTGAATGCGATAAAATAGGAAATAATTCCATTTTTATAATATTTTGGTGCAAACTTATTATTAATAAATTTATTTAAAATATCAAATAAATTCGATAAATAAGCAAATAAGAAATATAAAAAGAGAATTTTAATTTATATTCAATAAAAACAATTATTAAATTAAATAATTCATGAGGTTATTATATTTTACTTATAAATTTAACCTAATTTTTTGTCAGAAGTAGAAATAATTCTATATGGACAACCTCTAACCTTACAATTTCCAGCTTTTTGTATTTCCATACAACAGTCAACACAGATAACTCTTTTTTTACCCCAAAGAGCGCATAATCGGGTATTAAATTTTTCTTTACCACATTTTGAACATTTTATTAGCGGTCTATTTGTTGACATTTTGTTCAAACCTATTCAAATTTAATATTAATTTCTTTTTTGGTAATTTCTTTAATTTTTTTAATTAATTCAGATCTTTGTTCAATGATTTTATCTTTATTGCGGTCATAATTATCAATAATCTTATTTAAATTTACTTGTTCTTCCTCAATTTGGAGTTTAATTTGATTGCTTTTGTTTTTTAATGCTTGTTTTTCTTTAATTAGATCTTTAATAGATTGATCATCATTAATTTCCTTAATTTTTGTTTCAATGTCTATCAGTTCTTTTTGTAATGGTAATAATGAATTATTCAATATACTTTTTACTTTAGAAATCGCTTTTTGATTTTTACTTGCGCTTAAATCTAAATCTTTATTTTCAAGCGCTTTTTTTAATTCTGATAAAATTTCTTTTAAAATTGGATAACCTTCTTTTTCCTTTATAAAGGTATTATAGGGTGATTCATAATATTCTATCAGTTTTTTACCGGGTTCAGGTGTTAAGCGATATTTATCACCTAAAATTTTTTCAAATTTTAAAAAAGCTTTTCTTAATGCACCAATTTGTCCCATTAACTTTTGTTTTAGTTTTGAATATTCAATTTCTAAAGCAGAAAGTTTTTTTAGATTGGAATTTTTGTTAATTTTTTCAAGATCTTCCTCAATTTCTTTTATTTGATTTTGTAATTCTTCAATTTTAAATTCAATTTCTTTTTGATTACGTCTTTGCTCTTGAATTTGTTGAAAAATATCTTGCAATTTCTGAATTTTAGAAATAGTCCTATCAATTTCTCTTATGTCTTTATATTTATTTTCAATAAATCTAGAAAATTTTTTCCATTCGTTTCCAAGACTCTGAAAATAGAAATTAATTCCTTGTATTTCTTTTTTATAAATATAGCTTAATTTTGGAATTAATTTTCTACCCCATTGAAGAAAATTATTTATCAATCTCCCAAGATTTTTTTTAAAAGTTTCCATTGATTCATATGTATATGGTTCTTCGGGAATATTTATTGATTCTAATTCTTTTTTATATTTTAAAGATAACCGTTGAGCAGATTTTGCGGATAAATCTTCTTGATCCATTGCAGATGGTTCTACTTTATACAGATTATTACATGCATCTTTAAATTCACTAATAATATCTTTGAATTTGCTTATTTTTTTTTCCGCAATCCTTTTAGTAGGTTCCACTTTTTTTCTAACTGCATCATTAAACCAATCTAGGAGATCATCGATGTGAACCTCTAAACTCATAATACCACTTAAAATTTGCTATTATAGTCCAATATATTTACTATGCCCCTTTTTTGCATCTATTCCTTCAGTAATGCTTGCAATCATTGCTTTCTCAGTTTCTCCTGATTCAATCTGATTTTTCAATTGTTGAATAAGTGTATTTTGTTCATTAATGATCTGATTAAATCTTGAAATTTGGTCAGATTCTAGTGCATTTTTAGAAATATCTGTACTTACTGGTTGTACTTCTGATAATTTTTGCTTTAATTCTTTTATATAGTCATTTTTTTCCTTAATGTCTGCAGTTAAAGTCCGTACTCGCGCTTCAAGGAGAGAAATTCTAGATACTTTCATCTCAGCTTCTGAAACTTTCTTTTTTAACCCAACTATTTCTTCGTCCTTCATTTTTAAACGCGTTTTTAACATATCTATTTCGGCTAAATTTTTTATATTGTCTGGCAATGGCGCGTCTTTTTTCTCAAGCAATCCTTGTAGCATTTTAATAATTCCTTCTTGTTCTTGAACTTTTTCTTGTAATTCCTTTAGCTTGTTTATATCTAATTTTTCTTCAACTTTTGGCGGAAAAATTTTCTGTAAAATTTCTTTTTTAACGATTACTCTTCCCAAATTTATATCTTCATATACTCCTGCCATTACATTTTGATAGAAACCTGTTTTAATACTCTCTAAAATTTTTAAACTAGCAATCGGTAAAATTTCAGAATATGCTTCTGCATTTTCGGATAAATCTAAAATTAATGAAATAACATAATTTGGTTCAACAACCCACCTTGAAGTTTTCATCCCGCTGTAGAAGCTAGCCACTTTAAATTTTTTAAGGTTTAATGTAATAAAGCTCGGTTCTAGATACCGCATCCTATGAACACTACCAATTCTCATTACTTCTTCTTCAGTAATAACTGTATTAGGATACTGATACATCGAATAAAATCCAGTTTTATTGGTCCATCCGATCAAAGCTAATCCAATTGGCATATTAAACACAATTTTTATTGAATCTTTATTATTGAATATAACCTTTACTATTTTAATTTATAAAGGTCTCATATTTTTGTTTTATATCTTTAAACGACCTTTTATAATACTATAAAAAATGTTATAATAATTTATTCATGATTTTAATAATTTTAAAAAAAGATTTTATAAAAAGCAAAAAAATAAAAATTAATTTAGTTCTGCTCCACAGTTTGTACAAAAAAAACTGCCAGGAGTAACTTCCTCTCCACAATAAGGACAATATTTTATATCCCTTATACGATCTTGTAATTCTTCAGTATTATCAACAATATTTGTTTCCCAATCCCTATTTTTTGTTGTTGCAATTTCTTCTTGGTATACTTCGCGAGAAATATATTCCTCAGTAGGTTTTTCAGATTCAAACTTTTTTGTTATGGGTATTAGACTTTCCATTTCATTCCAAATAGGCAATGCAACATATTTTTTAACAACTCCATGCACTGGACATCGCATTCTTAAAATTACATATGCCCCTCTCGGTAAAACTTGTTCTAATTGTAATTCATTGCCACAAATACATTGATAGACACTAATTTTCATGTCATCAATCCATCGATCCATTTTTTTAAATTGAAGGTATAATTTAACTCCATGTCTATTTGGACACTTACCAGCTACTACAACTATATATCCTTTTATTAGCGCTTTTATTACTGCAATTCGCTGTCCACATTTATAACAATTAAATTTTTGAACAGTCATTTTATTTCATTCTTTATTCATCCTTTAATTATTATTATATTTTTTATCTTATTAAATTTTGCAAGGCTAATTATCATTTCAAAATTTCAACCAACAAAGACTGAGCGGTGTCATTGGAAAGGATTACTCTTTCCTCCTTATTATAAGAAAGCCTTTTTAGAGCACAAGGCAAGTTTTTTCATTAGGTTAATAATTTCATTGAAGTTATAAACCCTCTATAAATAAAGTCCTTGAATTTTTCTGAAATTTACACTTTTATTTTAAAATATTTAAGTTTTTCTATCAAACTGACTTATTATAATTTCTAAAATCGTCCTGTGTTTCTCCAATTTTTTGATGATATCAAATGCCTTTAAATTTTCCTTTGCAGATTATTTTAATATCGTTTCCTTATACTCTTCAATAGTTGCAAGGGTAGCGCTCCAGCTTTTAATACCCATCAACAACGAAGAGAGAGTCCTATCACCACCTATTATACTTTTTTTATTCTTCTAGCTCATGTTAAATTAAAATAAGGGTAAACAGGGGCCAACATCTTTTCAGTATCTTTTTTAGGTTGTATTGTCCATTTAATTTCATTGTCTACATAAATAATTTGATAATTGGAATCGGGAATCTCATTTTCGTATAAATACAATTTAGTTAAACCATTCTTGAAATTATGATAAAAAGCGCAAGATAGTAAGAGATGATACTTCAAAGAAGATATTGAATGTACATCAACAAAGATTATATAATATAGATTAAAAATTAATTAAAAATAATGCCGATATCGTGGCATAAGAACACAAGAAGCCATTGAAAGATATGGTTTACTGCAAGATTATAAGAGTAATAAAACAATCTGCAAGGAATTGCAAAATTCAGGTTCTATATACACCAAGTTGATAACTCAGACATTGCTTGACATTGCTTGAAATTGGAATATATAAATAATTTAAGTTATGGTGCAAGTCTACGATAGATAGAACTTTTGTGATTATAAGACCATTATATCATTTATTAAGACAGACATCAAGCCAGTTATTACCGATTAGGGGTAAAGAAAATATTAAAAAAAAATGTATATAATGATAACAGTAATGTAAATAAATGCAATTTACAGATATCTAATGTTGCAAAAAGATAATGGCATTTTAGTATCAAACATTGCATTCTCTATTAAAAAGCTAGAAATAAATTTACAAGGAGATAATTCTTAATTTAGTTCGGACTTAGAATCCAAATTTGGTAAAACCCCTTAGAAATAATAATTAATAACCCTTTTAATTCTCAATCTTTTTTTAAATTCTCTACAATAAAATTAAAAAAATTATTATCGAACAATAGTATAGTATTTTTTTTGATCATGTTTTTCTTATTTAGTTATAATTTTATTTTTTCAAATATTCTTTAATTAACTAAATAATTTTCTCTTATTCTATTTTTAGCACTTTTTTAAAATTTTTATGTTGTTTTTCAAGTTTAAATTTAAGAGTGATAACCAATAAAATTATAAAATTATAATTTATTAAAAGAAAATGTCCATATTTATAAAGAAAAGATGTGCAATTTTAGAACTAATATTTAAAAGGCATTAATTTGGATTTATTCTAAAGAACTAATTGTATAATGGAAGTATTAATAAATTGAAAAAGTTTATATACCCCTTTACAGCTATTGTTGGACAAGAAGAAATGAAATTAGCCCTAATCTTAAATGTTATTAATCCATTAATTGGTGGTGTATTAATTAGGGGTGAAAGAGGAACAGGAAAATCAACAGCTGTAAGAGCACTGGCAAATTTGTTACCAGAAATAGAAGTAAATGAAGGTTGTCCCTTCAACGATGATCCTTATCATCCAGAGGAGTGGTGTGCGACATGTATAGAAAAATCAAAAAATGGGCTATTAAAATCGATCAAAATTCCAATGAAGGTTGTGAACCTGCCTATTGGATGCTCTGAAGATCGAGTAGTCGGTTCATTGGATATTGAGTGCGCCATTAGAGAGGGATCAAAAGCTCTTGAGCCGGGAATTCTTGCCTCAGCCAACCGTAATATTTTATATGTAGATGAAATTAACTTATTAAGCGACCATATTATTGATGACTTACTTGATGCTGCAGCTTTTGGTGTAAATATAGTTGAAAGAGAAGGGGTATCGGTCTCTCATCCTTCAAATTTTATTTTAGTTGGTTCTATGAACCCTGAAGAGGGTGAATTAAGACCTCAAATTCTTGACAGATTAGGGCTTGCAGTTGAAGTTAAGTCTATCAAAGATACTTCTGAAAGATTCAAAATTCTGAAAAATGTAGATGAATTTGATAGTAATCCCAAGCAATTTATAGACAAATTTAAAGATGCAGAACAAGACCTTCAAAATAAAATTGTTGAAGCTAAAAAATTATTAAGTAATATTGTAATGCCTCAAGAACTCATGGAATTAATCGTTGAAGTTTGTGCTAAATTAAATGTAGAGACCCATAGGGGTGAAATTACTATTAATAGGTGCTCAAAAGCTCTTGCTGCTTTTAATAAACATCCCATTGTCCAATTAGAAGATGTTGAAACCGCGATTCGTTTAGCCCTAAGAACAAGAATAGGAAGACTTGGATATTCAAGCCCTGGTGAAATTGAAGAAAAAATCAATCAAGCTATACAACAATCTTTAGAAGAAAACCCTGAAATTAAAAAAAAAACAATGAGCAGCTAGATTCAGTCGAACAACAAGATGGGATGGAATCACAAACTTCATCTCAAGGAGAACAACCTGAAAATGTAGATAAAATATCTGAAGAAACTGAGGGTGCAATGAGTGGGGATTTTCAAGAAATCTCTGCAAGTTTACAACAAGAAAACTCAAAAAACTCAAAATCTGATTTTAATGAAGGCGAATTAGGACATCCATTTTCTAAGGACAAAGATTTCCAGCCAAAAAGTGAATTTCAACCTATTTTTAAGGAAAGAAAATATCAAAAAATTGGTGATATTTTTAAATTTGACAGTAGGAATATTCCCCTTGATAAAAGAAAATTTTCATTGGGTAAAAGAAAAAAGCAAATTGGTGACACTGATAAAGGAAAATATATTAAATATAAAATTCCAAATGATAAACCAAAATCTATTGCACTAGATGCAACAATTAGAGCAGCTGCACCATATCAAAAAGCTAGAGCCTCACAATCTAATTTAGCAGTAAAATTGAAAATGCCTGATATACGTGAAAAAATCCTACAATATCAAGCTCCGTTATCCATTGTTTTTGTATTGGACGCCAGTGGCTCTATGTTTAGAATTTTGAAGCAAATGAAAGAAGTAATTTTATCACTTCATGATGATGCTTACCAACATCGCGATCGAGTTGGACTAGTAGTATTTCAAGGCTATGATGCAGTTGTCCTCTGCGAACCAACAGTCAATTTAAATTTAGTTGTAGATAAATTGTCTACAATCTCTTCAGATTCATGGACTCCATTAGCTTCAGGATTGGTAAAAGGAATGGAAGTATTAAAGTTAGAACAAAAACGCAATAAAAATATAATTCCAGTTTTGGTCATTTTAACTGATGGTGGGAGCAATGTACCATTAAGTAATATACCACCACCACCTTTTTTCAATGTTAAATATCATCAAATAATTGAAAATGAATTAAAAGAAATTTCTCAACAATTATTAAAAGAAAAAATTATTACTATTTTATTATGGCCCTCTGAAGCAAGACTCCGTGGACCTAGTCATAGAAGAATTGCTGAAAATATAATTCGAGAATCTCATGGTTATTTCTATGAAATTGAAGGAAATAAAATAAAGATGGTAAATATCTATAATTAATTAATCAGTATAAAATAATATAAAAGAAAAATATTATTCATAAAATTCGAATTTCTTCTTTATTCTTTTATGATTTTTACATCTAGTCAGTAATGATGCTAAAATAATTGGAAGAGCAATCGTAATATCACAAATTACATCTACTTTTCTTGCATTCTTGTCGACTTTATTCCAAGATACTGCTTCGTTCAAACTGGCGCCACTTACACCACCTGGTTCAGGTCTGTCCATCGTAATTTGTATAGCATAATCTAGTCCCTTACCAGTTACTTGCATCGCAAGAGCCACAAAATGTTTTGGGACTCCACCACCACAAATTAAGGCACCCTTTTTTGGAGATTCAAAAGCTATGTCCACAATCTCTTTATGTTCATTGAAAATATTAATTGGAATCGAATGCAATTGGCTGTATGACCAAATATGGTATCCAAAAACACTATCTGAAATTCCAGGGCAAAAAATTGGTACCTCATTATCTGCAGCAGCTCTTAAGATCGAATTTTTATTTTCAAGATTTTTACCCAATTCATAAAAAAATGCCCTCGTACTCATTTCTTTTAAGTCCATTGTACCAAAAATTTCTTCTAACCGTTTCTCCAAACCAATATATGCTTCATTTGGTAAAAGAATATTATAAATTCTATTAAGACCTTTTATTTGAAGTTCTTCATCATTCATATTTGCTCGGCCATGAAAATGTTTGAACCCAAATGCCTCAATTAAGTCATGAGTTAGCATCGCCCCAGTAGTTATTAATACATCCACATAATTGTTTTCTATAAAATCAATAATTACTTTTTTCATACCGCCTGGAACTAAAGCCCCTGCTAACGTTAAAAATATTGTTGCATCTTCGTCTTTTATCATTTCCTCATAAATATCAACAGCTTCTGATAACCTTCTAGCTCCAAAACCTGCACCTTCTCGCATCTCTTTTATTAATTCGTCTACGGTCATATCATTATAAACTTTAACGTGTTTTACTTCTTTCATGAAGAAAAAAATGAAAAAAAAGCAAATAAAATTATTGGTCTTAAAAGTCAAAAAGAATAGAATGATCTAATTATTATCTTTTGAATAATTTTTCACTAAAACAAATTAATTTATCCGATAAAATTCACTAATACTATAAATAATTCAACTAAACCGAAATTAATTTTAAGATGATTATACTTTAATTATTCATTCTTTTTTAATTTAAAAAGATCAAATATAGAGTTTATTAAACAGTTAAAAGAAAGAATTATCTTATTTTTTCAGAAATAGGCATTACTCAATTTGGTAAAATAATAGTATCTAAAAAGTCATCACAATGTTTTTTAATTTAATCAAACTATTTCAACACTAAAGATGAAAAAATTAAAAATAAAAAAGTAAAAAATGGTGAATTATTTGGAATATGCATATAGCGATGAAGAGGGCGAATTAATATGTAAAACAGCTCGTGAAGCTGTAGATGCAATTGTGAAAAAAAATGAAAAAATAAAAGTACCAAAAAATGTACCTGAAATATTAAAAAGAAGTTCGGGTGTATTTGTAACATTAAACAAATTAACATCTCCTAATACCCACCAATTACGTGGATGTATTGGCCACCCATATCCAGATTCTCCTTTAATTGAAGCAACTATAGATTCAGCAATAAGTGCAGCATTACGCGACCCAAGATTTCCACCAGTTAGGCCAAATGAACTTGATAAAATTATTGTAGAAGTAACGATATTGACTCCTCCAGAAAAAATTCAAGCGTATTCTCCAGATGATTATATAAAAAATATCGTAATTGGAAGAGATGGACTTATTGTTTCTAAAGGATTTTTTAGAGGACTGTTATTACCACAAGTTCCAGTGGAATGGAAATGGGATATCAATGAATTTCTTAATCATACCTGTTTAAAAGCAGGATTACCGCCAAATACATGGCGCCTTGATGGTAGTATAGAAATATTCAAATTTCGGGGCGAAATCTTTCAAGAAACAGAACCATATGGAAAAATAATTAGAAAAAAAATAGAATAGAGTTAAAAAAGACAAAAATTAATAATTATTATTCATAAATAATTAAATTACTTTTAGCAAATTGAAGTGATTGCTTAATATGTTTATTTCCTTCCATTACAAAGTCCATATGTCCTGGAAGTAAAAATTCAACATCTAATTTAGCCAATTTTTCAATAGACTTAACTAAGTTTTTTATATTTCCTCCTGGTAAATCTACTCTTCCTATGTTGCCAAAGGAAAAGACAGTATCTCCCGATATCAAAATCTTATACTTCTCGTTATAAAGACATATCGAATCTTCCGTATGTCCCGGAGTATAAATTATTTTAAATAATAAACCATCTAAATTTAAAATTTCTCCATCTGATAATCCTTTCACATTAGATAATTTATAATAAGTGATAAATTTTTTATGTACATATACTAAAATTGAATTAGATGATAGTAATTCCAATAATTTTTTAAGTCCTCCAATATGGTCTGGATGTCGATGGGTAATAATTATTTTATGAATATTTGAAATGTCTAACCCAAAAGATCGAATCTTTTCAATTATAAATTTAGCGTATTCTGGCGATGCTCCCGTATCAACAATTGTAATTTCATTTTTTCCTATTATGTAGCAATTACTATCAAATCCAATGGAGTCAATCGAATATACTTTATCTATAATTTCCATATTAAAAACTATTTACTTAATTTATTTAAATTTGCGGGTCTATTGAATTTTCCCTTGCAGTTTTAAAAGTAAAAAAGAATTTGACTTTTAAATTAAAGAAGCAAAAAGTTTATATTTTTTAAAACATTTTCAATTTTTATTCGTACAACTATTAATGGTGTAAAAAATGAGGGATTCAGTTCTCAAAGTTCGGTAAAATTTTTGGCTTTTTTTCTAACATAGAGAACTTTGGAATGAATTTATTAATTGTTAATAGTTTTAACAAAATAAAAGAGGTAATTAGTGATGTCTGAAAGTAAAAACATTGATAAAATTTTAGTATCGCAGCACATTAAAGATTTGCTTAAAAATTTGAATTTGCCTGAAAAAGTCTATATTTTTGACACGACTTTACGAGATGGTGAACAGACACCTGGAATTTCTTTTACTCTTCAAGAAAAAATTCAAATAGCGACCCAATTAAACAAATTAGGCGTGGACATTATTGAAGCAGGTATGCCAATTGTATCCGAAGGTGATTATTTAGCTTGTAAGGAAATTTCTAAATTAGGTTTAGATGCTGAAATAATCGGACTAGCGAGAATAAATCGTGAAGATATTGATAAAGTTATTGAATGTGATATGGACGCCATACACGTTTTTATTGCCACATCCGAACTTCATATGAAAGAAAAATTAAAAATGACGCCGGAACAAGTTCTTTCAGCTATTACCACTGAAATTGAATATGCCAAAGAACATTTTGGAAAAAAGATAGAATTTTCAGCAGAAGATGCTACTAGAAGCGATTTAGATTTCTTAATTAAAGCCAATAAAATGGCAATTGAAGCTGGCGCTACTCGAATTAATATTCCTGATACTGTTGGTACCGTTGTTCCAAGAGTTTATTCTTATATTATTCAGAAAAATATTGAGCAGTTTCCAAAGGGTGTCAGAGTATCTGTACACTGTCATAATGATTTTGGGCTTGCAACGGCAAATACATTGGCTGGAGTCGAAATGGGCGCTTCTCAAGTCCAAACAACAGTCCTTGGAATTGGCGAGCGCACTGGAAATGCAGCAATGGAAGAAGTAGTTATGTCACTTTATGCATTATATGGTATTTCTACAAATATTAAATATAAATACCTTTATGAAACCTCTAAATTAGTTGAAAAACTTAGTGGCTTAGAAATTCCAGTTAATTTTCCAATGGTCGGAACAAATGCATTTAAACACGAAAGTGGTATTCATGCTCATGCAGTAATTGAAAACCCTAGGACATATGAGCCATTAACTCCTGAATTAATTGGGATCAACCGTAAAGATACCTTGACTGACATCCTTGAACAATCAATAGAAGTTGGTAAACATACCGGCGGTCATTCATTAGGTGCCAAACTGGAAAGTTTCGGGATAATAGTCAATGACGTCCAATTCAATGAAATCAGAAATCGCGTTAAAAAAATTGGCGACAAGGGTAAAAAAATTACTGATATGGACTTATACGAAATTGCCATATCTGTAATTGGTGAGGTACCAAATGAAGAACAAACAATAAAACTAGAGGAATTATCCGTAATATGTGGTAAAAATGTCACACCATCTGCTACTATTAGGTTAAAAGTAAAGACAAATAATGATTGGGCGGAGAAAGTTGCAGCCGATATTGGTGTTGGCCCTGTTGATGCATCTTACAATGCATTAGCTAAAGTTTGGGAACAATTCGGATATGGAAAATTGTTCCTTAGTGAATATCATTTAGATGCTATCACCGGTGGTACTGATGCACTTGGAAGAGTAAAAGTAAAACTCGAAGATATGTTTGGAAACTATATTAATGCTAGGGCTGTTAATCCGGATATTGTTATGTCCAGTATTCAAGCTATGATTAATGGAATGAATTTATATCTGATGAAATTTAGAAAAAAATAAATCTAAAACATTATCTCATAATCCACCATTTATCTTTTTAAAATACAAATAACTTATCATTTTTATCTTCTAACAATCTTAAAAATATGATTTTTCTCACGTATTATTTTTTTTTATTTTTGATAAATTTATTAATTTTCTTAAAATAGAGTATGGTCTTTTAAGAATAATTTATTTATTTAATTCAATGTTTAATCCAAATTTTAAATTAAATTATCTTTTGTTTTATTGATTTTTTTTACAATTTAAGTAAAAAGTCCAAACAATAAAATTTTTAATTAAGATTTTTATTATTAAATCTAAAATTATGGTGATGAATTACTATGAAATTAAAAGAGCACGATAAATTTTGGGAGTTTTATAGATTTACTGGTGATTTTTTTGGGCTTGACATGAAAGAAGATGCAAAAGAAAAGTTTGGGGATTATATTGAAGGCGAAATTATTGCGACTATTGAAGAATCTGAAAATGATGAATTTAGATATGGGTATATAGTAAGAAAAAGTGATGGTTTTCCCTATTTATTCATATTTCTGGAGCAATTGGACGTTATTACAATAGTTACAGCAAAAGTTAATTTGATAAAATAATTTTTAAAATATTTTGAAATAAAAGTAATTTATCGTTTACCATATGATGCTGTTAAGACTCCTTTTATTTCCAAAATTTTTGATAAAGTTTCTCCAGGAACCTCTTCGTTTGTAAATATAGTCAATCGCGGATTAAGGTCTAAATCTGGGTCAGTAGCAATTATTTGTCTTATACTTATTTTTTCATCCGCAATAAATTTTGTAACATTTGATATTATTCCAAATTCCTTTGAATCGGCAGTAACTTCAATTACCTTCTTATTATTATCCCAAACAAAGATTCCAACGGGGAAAATATTATTCAACACCTTTTGTATTATAGCTAAATTTTTTTTATCTTCATCGTTAAGCTTAGAAATCTCATTGTTAGATGGATATATTTTCTCAATAGTACCAATTACTGACCTCCTATCTATTTTTAAAGCGCTTGCAATACTAGTATTGGGAATTTCTATATTATTGCAATAAATCTTTTTATTTTTAATTGAAAAACCAGACATCAATAGCAACTTGATTACTTCAATTTTTTTGGGGCTCTTCTTAAATAGGTTCTTAATTATTTTCCAAAAATTTTCTAGATCATCTTTATTAAGCGACATTGTTATACCAATTTATTCAAACTAGTTTTCTATATTAATATCCGTAAAGTTTAAATATAAATGTATGTAACCAAAACCACATAATTGTCAAAAAAATGACAATATTAAAAAAAAAAATACAATAATGCATAATAAACACCAAAGGATATATATGACACGATTTAAAGTAAAGAACGGAATTTTTAGAAAAAAGTCGGTAAATAGTGATTTTTTTTTAAACTTCACTGATACTCCTTTTATATGGCCTTGGAATAACTAAAATTAGTGTCATATTCAACAGATTTTAATAAATAATTTTTGTTACAAAATATTTTATTGAATTTTAATAAATTTTTAAAAATTTTAAAAATAAAAATTAAAAAATTTTGATAATGTAATATGTATAGTTGATAAAAATGGTCGAAAAAAATAGAGTTATTTTAACACTTGATGAAATGCCAAGAAAATGGTACAATATTTCCGTAGATTCTCCAGTACCTTTTCCTCCCCCTCTGAACCCGGCAACTAGAGAACCAATGCCTCCTGAACCCCTTATGGAATTGTTTCCAGTAGAATGTATAAAACAAGAAGTCAGTGATAAAAGATATATTGATATACCCGATGAATTATTGGATATCTATATGAATAGTCTTGGAAGACCGTCACCCTTATGTCGAGCTGTTAGGTTAGAAAAATATTTGGATACTCCAGCTGAAATTTATTATAAAAGAGAAGATTTGTCTCCTCCAGGCAGTCACAAACCAAACACTGCTGTTGCGCAAGCTTATTATGCAGCAAAAGAGGGGCTGGAAACATTAACTACCGAAACTGGCGCTGGACAATGGGGTTCTGCTCTGTCTTATGCATGTGCCTTATTTGGAATTAAATGTAAAGTCTTTATGGTCAGAATAAGCTATGAACAAAAACCACTCAGAAAGGTAATTATGAACTTATACGGCGCTGATTGTGTGGCAAGTCCAAGTGATCAAACAGAATGTGGTAAAGAATTTTTGAAAGATAAAGCAAAATATAATGGTTCTTTAGGCATAGCTATCAGTGAAGCTATTGAAGTTGCTATGAAAGACCCTACAGCAAAATATTCGCTTGGAAGTGTATTAAGCTTTGTTCTTCTACACCAAAGCATTGTTGGAGAAGAAGTTGTCAAACAATTTGAAAAAATAGACAAAGTTCCAGATATAATGATCGGTTGTGTCGGTGGTGGCTCAAATTTTTCAGGCTTTTGTTATCCTTTTTTGGGTAAATCTCTCCGAAAAGAGTGTAAGAAAATTGATATTGTAGCGGTCGAACCTACTGCATGCCCTTCGATGACTAATGGCGAATATAGATATGATTTCGGTGATACAGCAAAATCAACTCCATTATTAAAAATGTATACCTTGGGTTGCGACTTTATACCACCACCCATTCATGCAGGTGGATTAAGATATCATGGTGCTGCACCTTCGGCATCTTTATTTGTCCATGAAGGCCTTATTAGGTCTGTAACCTATCCACAAGAAGAAATATTTCAATCGGCAGATCTTTTTGCAAAAGTTGAGGGTTTAATCCCAGCTCCTGAAACAGCTCACGCAATTCATCATGCAATCGTAGAAGCTCGAAAATGTAAAGAAACCGGCGAAAAAAAGGTCATTGTTTTTAACCATTCTGGTCATGGATTGATGGATCTTTCTGGATACGAACAAGTTCTGGGTATTTAAAATATTTTCTTTCATCTTCTATTTTTTTAAAAAGGAAAAAATTTTTTATTCATCAAATTAAAAGATATCTTAATTATGAAATACTTTTTGAGATTTTTAAAACAGATTTTTGAAGGCAATGTTAATAGATGTTCAGTAATTAATTGTAGAAAGGAAATTACTGATAATAATTTTAAAGTAATTGATGGACAAATTTTTTGTATTGAATGTGCAACGATTTTTTATACAAATTTCATTAAAGGGTTTAGCCAAAGACAATATTGAAAAATTATCATTAATGAAGGTAATTAAATGAAAAAATTTAAAATAGTAGTTTTGCCTGGTGATGGAATTGGTCCTGAAATCATACATGAAGGGTTAAAAGTCTTAAAATCAGTAGAAGAGAATCTAAATAACATTAATTTTGAATTCATTGAATATGAATGTGGAGCACAATATTATCTTAAAACAGGAAAAAAAGAAGAATGGCCAAAAGAAGTTTTTGATGTATGTAAAAATGAAGCCGATGCAATTCTATTAGGAGCAATTGGATGGACTGACCCACAGACAGGAAAAACTGTTTCTTATCCATCAGGACGCATGGTCGGATTAGATATCTTATTCGGCTTACGATTTGGTTTGGACTTATACGCAAATATTAGACCAACTAAACTTTTTGAAGGGGTTCAACACAAAATATCTGGAGAATTCCGCAATATTTGGAGTCCTAAAAATGTCGATTTTGTAACAATTAGAGAAAATACAGAAGGTCTTTATTCAGATACTCATGGTGGTCTAAATCGTGGCGGTCAAACTGAAATCGCAACTGATGTGCGTCTTATTACTCGTAAAGGTTCTGAACGTGTTATAAAGTTTGCATTTGAATATTGTAAACGGAGAAATAAAGGTTCTCCAAAAGATGGAAAATTAAGAGTCACTTGTGTCGATAAAAGTAATGTCACTGCTGGTTGTAAATTGTTTCGCAAAATTTATCAAGAGATCGCTCCTCAATATCCCGAAATAGAACAAGATTATGCTTTTATTGATGCGTTTACTCAGTGGATAATTAGAACACCTGAATGGTTTGATGTTTGTGTTGTACCTAATATGTTTGGTGATATTGCGACTGATCTAGCTGCAGTACTACAGGGTTCGCTCGGAATGGCTGCAAGTGGTAATGTTGGTGACAAATACGGAATGTTCGAACCTCTCCATGGAAGTGCTCCTAAATATACTGGAAAAAATGTTGTTAACCCAATTGCTACAATTCTAGCCGGAGCAATGATGCTAGATTGGTTATCAATGAAAAATAATGACGAATCAACGTTAAAAAAGGGCTCAAATTTAATTGATCAGGCAGTTCAAGCAGTATTGAAAGAAGGTAAAATCAGGACATATGATCTTGGTGGTAGCTCATCTACAAGTGAAGTGGGCGATGCAATTGCAAATAAGATAAAACAATTAACTAAATAATCTCAAAATTTTTAACTTTATGATTATTTAAATTGGTCTTATTATGAAAAAAATCTGTTTAATTGGCGGAGAAGGTATTGGTATCGAAGTAGTTGATGCTGCATATAAAGTTCTTACTGAATTGGCACCTCAAAAAATAGAGATAATAAAAGCATATGCTGGAGATCAAGCCGAAAAAATGTTTGGTGATACGTTCCCGCAAGAAACCAAGGAAGCAATTGATGATTCAAATGCTATATTATTTGGAGCTACTCATACAAAAGCTAAAAATGTATTGCTCTATCTTCGATTTGGGCTTGATAATTTTGCAAATATTAGACCTTGTAAACTATATAAAGGATTGAGAACACCCTTAAAAGATGTTAATAATATTGATTTTCTAATTATTAGAGAAAATTTAGAAGGATTATATAGTGTAATTAGACTAGGTGAGGGCAATATTCAAGAACTTGTAAAGAAGGAAATTATCTCGGAAGATAAATACCAACGGTTTTTTAAGTCTAGTAATGGTCATTATGCCATAAAAATAATTACTGAATATGAATCTAAACGTATAGCTAAATTAGCTTGTGAGAAAACTGTTGAACGTAAATCTCAAGGATTTCAAGGTAAACTAACAATTGTTCACAAATCAAATGTTATGATGGCTACTGATGGATTATTTAAAGAAATATCTTATTCTATTGCCCAAAATTATATTAAAAAATATAAAATTAAAATAAATGACTATTATGTTGACGATATGGCTAGAAGACTTATTAGATTTCCTGAACAACAAGATGTTTTATTGACTATAAATGAGTATGGAGATATTTTAAGCGATTTAGGTTCTGAATTAGTTGGTGGTTTAGGAGTAACTCCTAGTGCTTGTATTGGATCAAAACACCCATACTTTGAACCTGTCCATGGTAGTGCTCCTGATATTGCAGGCCTTAGTATAGCTAACCCAATTGCTGCAATTCTTTCTTTAAAATTACTTTTAGAACATTTAGGACTTGATGAAGCTAAATTATTAGAAGATAGTATAAAACAATATTTTCTTTTATTAGAAAATTTTAAAGAAAATTGGCGCTATATTCCTAAAGATCTAGTCCCAAAAATTTATCAACAACAAAATAAATTTGCAAAAACAGAACAAATTACCCAAAAAATTATTGATATATTAAATAAAATATAATATTTCAAAAATTTCTCAATATTTTTACTTCTTTTTGGTTAAATAAATCTTCAATTCGGCCTATTAAATTTTTAAAGAAAAAATATACATCGTCTCTCTTATATTTTAGCAATAAATATAAAGAAAATGATAGACCTACTCCAATATATAAAATAATATACGGAAAATTTATTTTGTTCCAACTCAAAATTATTGTTAAAAGTTGTAGAAATAACCAGTGAGTACAAAATATTAGGAAATCCCAATTTTCTTTTGGATATGAAATAACAATAATTATTCCTAATACTAAATTAATTAATTCAATAATAAAAACCGAAAATAAGGTCGAATTTGGGACTATTAAATTTACATAGAACTTATCGTTCCAATTGCCATAGGGAGGGACTAATGGGTCTAAATATTGAATTCCCCACCAAACCCAATCATAAACTCCTTGAAACAAATATCCAAAAATAATTAAGGCATATCTATCATGTAATGTTGATCTTATCTCCCATTTATAAAGTATAAATCCACACATGAGAAAAAAAATACCATAAATCCATCCATATAAAAGCGGGTCTATTGCCTTCGTTCCATAAAAATCTGCCCCAATTACAAAAATGAAATAGGAAACCCAAAAAATTATCACAAAAATTAATTTTCTTTTGTCCAAAACAATATACCCTAATATAAATTGAATTAGAGCTGACCATATTGAAAAAATATAGATTGTAGTAAATGTAGCTCCTCTATATGTGATAAAATAAAATGGGAATGCTGAACTTACAATAAAAAAAATTATGACTCCAATAATTTTGTAGAAATGATTTTTATTATTCATCTTATTAAAGTAAATTAAAAAAGTTTTAAAAGTTAACTTTTTTGGAGTGTTTTTTTCTAATACCATTCAAAAATTTATTATTCTGAAATTTTGAATCATCTATTAATAATAAAGATCCATTTCATAATAATAATTATTAAAATTAATTAAATTAATGTCTTAAACCAAATATTGATCTATTTTTTAAATTGTTTATTGGGAAAATTTTATTCTACTTTAATTCTAATATTAGTAGCAAATCTTTTTAGGCGTTTGATAGCATCAAGTTTTTCTTTTTCTCCAATTTTTGCGGATTCTACTGCGTCCTTTAAAATTTGAATCGTATTATCATATCTTTTTAGAGGGACTGGATATGGTACGCCATCTTTTCCTCCTAAACAAAATGTATATTTAACTGGGTCTTTCCAATCATTATAATTTCCGTATATTAATTCAGAAATTAATGCCAAACCTCTTATTGTTGCAGGTCCAATTCCCTTAATACTAATTATTTCTTCATAATTTGATGGTTGAAATTCATAAGTTTCCTTTAGCGCATTCCAATTCATTTTTTTAGGAATTAATTTGTAATGTAAAACTGGCACTTTTTTTAAGGGGCACTGGGCGTCCAAATAATATAAAATTTTATTTTTACTATAAGATGTGAGATAATTGAATAAATTTTCAATTTTTCGAGGCTTTTCTTTCGCTAAATCTATACATGTTTTCCTGCTTTCTTCTGCTTCTTTTGAAGTCATATTCAAAACTCTTTTATGTTTAATATTTCCAATAATTTGATCGGGATAATCATCAATAAAGTTATTAACTCCTTTTGAGTGCCAATGATATCTTCTAGACAATTTTTCTTCAATATTTAGTCCTTGTTGGACTATTGTCCAATTACCTGTTTCTGAAATAAACATTGCATGGTGATACAAATTGTAGGAATCTTGTATTACTGCATTATCTATTTTTGCAGCCAACCTACTTGAATATTTTAGAGATCTAGTTTTATCTTCTGAGAATTCAAATTTTTTGCTAATTTCTTCTATATCCAGAGGTGTTTTTAGTGCTGTCTTACCTTTTCCCCCAGCTACTAGTATGCCATAATCTTCAGTTAAAACTGATTTTAATACACCTGTAAGAACCGTTGTAGTCCCTGACGAATTCCAATCAAATGCAAGGGTATTTGATAAACATTGAAACCAAATTGGATTCGAAAGTCTCTCTAAAATTAAATCTGAACCAAACTCTTCATATAAAATTATAAAGACCTTTTCTGCCAGTTTCTTCATTCTTTTTAATAACCAATGGGGGGCAATTCCAGGGTGCAGTAGAAGCGTTGATATTCCTGATTTTCTCACAATATATCTAACAATTATTTTACTTTTTAAATAAATTGGGCTTTAATGAAAATAATATTTTACGACAAAATAATTTTAACCAAAATATTATATGATATGGTTAAAATTCCATTTTTAAAAAATAGGA
>SUPR01000063.1 GCA_005191425.1 Candidatus Helarchaeota ASGARD archaeon Hel_GB_B | reverse complement strand
TGTTTTCCTATAAAAGCATTGAAAAATGGTTTAATAATATCTTGATTTTCGGTATAAATTCCAATTAATTCACCAGATTGTATCAGAAAATTAAGATTGTTGATTATTTTTTTACCATCAATTATTATATCTAAATTTTTGATGGAAATTGTTTGGTCATCAGTGATTGACTCTTTATAACTTTTCAAAATTTTATTAACTGAATCAATAATTTCCAAG
The DNA here is from genome assembly GCA_005191425.1 of Candidatus Helarchaeota ASGARD archaeon Hel_GB_B. Taxonomy (GTDB): domain Archaea; phylum Asgardarchaeota; class Lokiarchaeia; order Helarchaeales; family HEL-GB-B; genus HEL-GB-B. Next base: position 21,593 of record SUPR01000063.1, on the reverse strand, counting down.
ATATCAAGTGGTCTACTCGAATTCCAATTTTTCATAAATTCTAATTCGTGTGGATCACCTATAACTTTTTGAAGGTCGTTTGAAAATTTAATATCAATTAATTTTGGATAATTATGGACGTCTAGGTCCATTGAATAAAAAACTAATTTGGGACTTTCAAATTCTACTTTAATTTTATATTTGTCGTTGGACGTAGAAATTTTATAATATTTACTAATTCGGTTTAATTCGAGGTCTAGGTCTTCTTCAAGGATGACACCGGGTGGTGGTAATGTTTTGACGGTAGACCTTAGCTCGTCTATGATTTGAAATGGAGATATTTTTTTATTTTTCTGGATTAGTTCATTATATTTGTTTAAAATTTTTATTGATGTTTTATTTGGAAATTTGAAAATTGCATTTTTATTTGGGTAATCATTGGGAAATAATATTTCACAGTAAATTTTATTATTACCTGCCCGGATATAACCAGCAACTCCGTTCATATAATTTTTCATTATAGCCCAAAATCCGAATTTGGTCATTATTTTCAATATTTCGTTTCTAACATTTTCATTTGTACTCATTTTTTTCACAATTTTGACGAAGAATATAAATTTATTCAGTAATTTCTAAAGATTTTAATCTAAAATAATCGCTCATCCCGGCTTCAATTTGTTGGATATCCTTGATTTCATATGCCTCAAAATTTTTTGTTAATATTTCCAATATTTCAGATCTAGTCAAATTGGTAAAGATCTTAAAGAGTTCGTTTTTCCTTTCTTCCAGGACAAAATCAAACTCAGGAATATTCCGAAGAATTTCTATTAAATTATTTTTATCAGATTGGATCAAAACTTCAATTGCACGGCCAGAGCCAGGTAAATTTGAAATTAATTCTTGTGGTGTGCCAAAATCAATCATACCTCTTTTTCTACCAAAGATAGCGCATTTAGTACAATATCTAGACTCTTCAGGATAATGAGTAATAACTACTAATGTAGTTTGATATTTATCATTTACTTTTAGAAGAGTTTCCCATAGTTGTTCTCTAATAATAGGATCTAAGCCAGAAGTAGGTTCGTCAAGAATAAATAATAGAGGATGGTGAATCATAGCTATTGCAATAGAGGCCCTTCGCTTTTGCCCGCCACTTAAATTTCTAATAAATTCATCTTTCTTGTCCAGAATACCCAAATCTTTTAGAATAATATTAGATTCTTTTTCTATTTCTTCTTTTTTAAGACCATATTGTACACCGAAAATTTCTATGTTCTTTTGAACTGATAGGTTATGATATAAAGTTTGTCCTAAATCTTGAGGTACATATCCAATGAGTGGACTTAGTTTCTTTTTATTAGATTCTACATCATAGCCATAAATTTTTCTTATTCCAGTAGCTTTACGTGTACCTAAAGCAGCTTTTATAAATGTTGATTTACCAGCTCCAGACTCACCAATGACTCCAAGTACTTCTTTATGGTTTAATGTAATTGAGATGTCTTTAATTATTATTTTTTTTCCAGCTTTTACCATCATTTTTTCTACAAAAATTGCAGGGTTCGAGGTGATGCTATATTTTAATTTTTCATCTACTTTAGGCTTTCTTTTAATTTTCTTAATAAATAAAGAGCCAATTAGCCACGCTATTAAGAATGTGGAATCAATGATTAGAATAGATAAAATTAGGGTGTTCCATGGATCTGGGTCAAATGTTTGATTTTTATTCAGCTGTTCAATTATGTCCATTGTATAATAAGTATTTCTTAAATCCGCACCAAAACCGGGTACATCGCCTATGCCAATTCCAGATTTTGTGAGGTTGTAATATTCGTAATCAAAGCATGAGGCAAACCAACGAACTGTTAATAAGATATTTTCGGGAAAATATCCTAAATAATATAATGATCTACTAGCAGTATATGAAACAAATAAATATGAATATCCCAGAAAATCGGCTAAATATGGATATGGAGCAAATCCACCATCTGAACCTTGGCAATTCCTTAAAAATTCAATTGCAGACATTCTAGAATCTTGGGATGAACCTACGTATTTAAATGTCTGAATTGTATAATATGTAGAAATAACCTCGCTTTTTGATCCAAGAGTAAAAGCGAAACCACCATCAGGGTTCTGTAGGGATTTTAACCATAAAGTTAAATTCCATATTTCATTAGGATTTGAGCCTAATATATTTAGTGAAGCGACCGCAAAAAACGTGGCAGGGACGGATGAAATGTTTTCATTGACTAATTCTTCATTAATTAAACCAAATAATGGCCCATATAATTGAATTAAATAAGTAAAATCAATATAAGTCTTAAACCCACCGTCAGAGTTTTGGAGAGATTTTAGCCAATTTATTGATTTATTGATATTAGGTGGAGTAATATGTATAATTGAATAGGATTTAATAGCACAATAAGTTGATAAAACGTCCGAAGGTTCATTAGGTCTTATCCCATAACCACCATCACTATTTTGGCACATATTCAGATATAAAGAAATATTTTCATAGCTTGAAAAAATATTAAAACCTTTTTTACTTGCAATTTCTGCTGCATTTAACCCCCAATAATTAGCTACTACAGACTTTAAGCCAAAAAAACCATTTTTTGCGTAATTAGATATAAACCATTCATGTAGAGAAGTTAAATTGCCTAATGATAAACTGCCACCTAATATTTTAAGTCCACCGACCGCAAAATAAGCGTACTTATAATCAGAATGTTCGGTATAAATTAATTCATTATATCCAAATCCGCCATCACCATTATAAGGGATACCTTTAAAATTTTGACATGATTTTATATAATTAATTGCTGCAGAAATATTATTAGGAGTATCACCAAGTTCTTGAAGTGCTTTTATTGCATAAAAAGTAGATTCCAAATTGGAATTATTACCAGGCATAACTCCAAAACCCCCATCAGAATTTTGGCAATTTTTTAACCAAGGTTTTAGAGAATTATTTAATTCAAAAATACTGAAAGAATAGTTCAAAATTTTTAGACCATGAATTGCATAATAAGTTGAAATTATATCACCGGTTGAATAAGGGGTAAAAGGAGATGCCCTAAATCCACCTAAAGGTGCTAAAGAGGAGAGAAAATATTTGATTATTCTTGTTATATTAGAAGGTAGTTTTGAGTATAAATTCATTATTTCAACTGCCATACTAGTGCTACTTACATCAGTTATTATATAAGAGGTATAAGCTGGTAGCCCAAATTCATCGATTATAGAAGATAAAGGCATAGAAGAATAACCAGTAATATTGGTAAATGGAAATTTAAATGAGTCTACTTTACAACCATTAATGAATTGTAATAATAGATTAATTTGATCCGATGAATTTCCAGGTGAAATAAATGTTTCAGTCTCATTTATTCCCATAATTGCTTTATAGGTATCGATCATATTTCCAGTACCTGCAATATCTGAAAATCCACCGTTAGTATTTTGTCTACTCCAAAAGAAGTAATGATATATTTTTTTATCAATTTCAGAATAATTGAATATGGAAGTACTATTTAATTCATTATATACCATAATAGAGTAATATAAATTATCAATCGAAGTTTCAATAAAAATATTTTCGTGTTTAGTGCTGAAAGAACGCGAATAATCCCAAAATCCACTATAAATCATCCGCATCTCGCTATTAGAAAAGTATGTGGGAGGTGGAATATTAATAATAATTAATGAAATTGCAGGAGCACCAATTAAAACTCCAATTATCAAAGATATCGAAATCCATTTTTTCATATTAATCAAACCTCATTTTTTGATTGTTCTATAGATTGCATTCTGATTTGAAAATATCTTTTAAAAGAAGCTTCACCTCTAGTAACTGAAGAAACAAGGATATTGTTGTCGACTAACTGATCGACAAGCTTTTTAATATTGTTATTAATGTCATGAAGATAAACTTCGATATCATTTTTTCCGACTCTTAACACATATTTAACATAATCTTTATTTTGAATTGTTTCAATAATTTTATTGCTTAATTCATCAATTTTAAGGCGGGCGATTTCACCATTTGAAGGTAATTTATAAATTAAATTAGCAGGGGTATCAAAATCGACAATTTGCCCATTTCTAAGAAGGACCACTTTATCGCAAATATTAGAAGTTTCTAAATCATGGGTTACAATAACCATTGTAGTTTTTATTTCGCGATTTAGTTTTCTGAGATAATTAAGAATGTCGAATCTTTTAGAAGCATCAACTCCAGTAGTAGGTTCGTCAAGAAATAGGACTTCGGGGTTATTAATAAGGCCCAATGCGATTGAAACTCGCTTTTTTTCACCACCAGACATATCTTTTACTTTAGATTTCCATGTATCTTCCGGGATTTCGAGAACTTGAAAAATGCGTTTTCCTTGTTCAATAGCTTCTTTTTTACTCAACCCAAACATAGACCCGAATATTCTAACATTTTGAAGTGCAGTAAAATTATAATAGAGATTTAGAGATTCAAGTTGAGGGACATATCCAATTTTTTGAAGTATTTTTATTCCACTTTTTTTTACGTCCATTCCTGCACAGATTACTTTACCAGTGAAATTTGGTAATTGTGCTACCAATACCCGGACTATTGTAGTTTTACCTGCTCCAGATATGCCCATTAGTCCTAGAATTTCACCTTCATAACAATAAAAAGAAATGTCTTTTAAGATATGCTTTTTACCGAAGGATAAATTTAAATTCGAAACCTCAATTATTTTTTGTTTTTCACTGGCTTGCAATATTATACCTCTTTTCTTTTTAATTTAAAAATCAAATATGTTAGAAAGATCATTACCATACAGATAATAATTATGCCCATAAAATTCCAAAATAGTGTTGGGTTTGTAAAAATACCTTTTGCTTTAAAACATATTTCAGAAATTAAAGGTACAGCGTAAGCAAAAGGTAGACCATATGCAATAACTTGGAGGACAATATTCATGTTAGAAATGTCAATAAACATACCACTTAAGAGTATCATGATTAAGAAGACAGCCACTAAAAGTTGGTTAGCTTGAGTTTCCGTATCAGAAATTGTTGATATAAGTAAACCCATACACATACCATAAAAACCAATAGCAAAGAGAGCTAGAAATAGGTCTACAATTGACCCTGAAATATAAAGTCCGAATATTGACGCAAAAGTTACGGTTAATACACATTGTGCAATCATTATAATAGAATTGGCAATATATTTTGCTGCTAAAACTTCGCCCTTTTTTGCAGGGGTAATTAATAAACGAGGTATCGGTTTTTCATTAACTACAGATAAAATTGTTAGAGTTAAACAGGAACCAATTATTAAAAATGGTAAAGAAATTGTACTTGCCCAAGCCATTATTTCATTAGCGTTTTGAGGAACACCATATACTGGACGAGAGTTCATATTAATTTGTGGAGTTATATTATTCGTTTCAACAAAAATATTAGTAGCAGTATACATTAAATTTAGCGAATCTTTAATTGTTTCTATATTAGACCCATCTGGAATATTATCAATAATTGCAGGAAAACCTAGATCAATAGCTTCACTAAATTCAGCAGGTATCAATATGATTAAATCTACTTTATCACTAGCAAGGTCTAATCTAGCTTCGTGCATGCTATAAGGGTCTTCTGATGCATTATAAAAGATTTTTAATTTTAACCGCGGAAATTGACCATTATTAAACATATTTATAAAAACGCTATCCCAAGTCGAATTATAATAAGTAGTATTGTATTGAGGATAATAATAACCAAGCGAGTCATAAGTTATTACAGCACAATTAATAGGAGTCCCTTCAATATCGCTAATTACTCCAACAAATCCAAATGCTGAAATAATTAATGGAGGTAAGGCAAGTGCCATAAAAAGAGCCCTTTTATCGCCTTTAATCAGTGAAAATTCTTTATATAATAATTTTATAATTCTAGAAAAAGATTCTTTTAGTCCCAATCAATTAAACCTCCATTTTTCTAAATCTGAATATAACAATTGATGCTATAAGGAGTACTAATATGAAAATTAAAATGAAACTAACGCGAAGTAGGTCTAATGACATTCCTTTTAGTGATACATCTAAAAATAATTGAATACCATTCGTTATAGATAAGCTATTTGAAAACATTTGAGCAGCTGCGGGCATCGATTCTAATGGGATAAAAGCTCCTGAAAAAAGTATTAAAAATATGAAAACACCAATATATAATTGATTTGCTTGCTGCTCTGAAGTACTAATACATGAAATTAATAGACCAATACTAACACCAGATAATCCAACTAATATTAAGACAATTAATATATCAATAAGATTCCCCAAAACATATAGACCAAATGCCATACTACCGAAAAAAACTACAAGAGCTTGAACAGTCATAATTGCGGAATATGAAATAAATTTAGCTAATACAGTGTTAGTTTTATTCGCAGGAGTAAGCATCATTCTGGGTAATGGCCCTTCTGAAACTACGCTCAATGCTGTCAAATTAATTGATGTACCTAAAATTATTATTATTATTAATATTGCAGCTGAATAATTTAAAATTTGGTTATACCATGATGGCACATCATATTCAGGAGATGGAAATGCTAATACAACACCTTTAAAATTACTAATTGCCACTCTAAAGAGTAATAGTGGTTCTTGCATTGAAACGCCGATACTACTTGTGGTCATCAAATCAGAAGCATCATATACATAATATAGAACAGAATTAATTGACTTATTGACAGTTTCACTAAAATTTGGTGGAATCACTACAATGACTGCAACATCACCATTGTACAACAATAATTTTACCTTGGGGGGTAGGCTGTTAAAAATTTTTGAATCATTAAATCCCGATGACTCGGTAAATACAAGATTAGAATTAAGGTTAATGAGTGAACTATTAAGATAAGAATTTATCATTGTTGATTCATAATTATTATAGGAAGTCCCATTCCAACTCTGAGAATCGTAAGAAATAAGGGCAGCATCAAAGGTAGATATATATCCACCACCCGACGAAAGCCCAAATATTATAATAGTAATTAAAGGTAATAAAAATAACATAATTAATGATTTTCGGTCGGTTATAATCCGATCGAATTCTTTTTTGATTAAATTCCACAATGAGTACATTTATATTCCTCTTTTAAAATATACTTAAGGAGGGCAGTTTATATTTGGAATATTTTTAACAATGTAGTTGAAATAAATATTTTTCAAAATAAAAACTTTATTTAAATAAAATCATTTTTTCTATAAAATTTTGATTGTTTAGTATAGATAAAATTAAAATTTGTTCACGATATTTTTCAATGATTGTACTTTGCCTTTTGATATTGCTAATATGTTATGAACTACAATATCGGCCATACGCATAACAGATTCAACAGATGTACCACCAATATGAGGAGTTGTAATCACATTGTCAAATTTAGTAAACAAGTCATCTTTAGGATCTGGTGGTTCATTCCAGTAAACATCTAACGCAATACCTTTAATCAAATTCCTTTCTAACGCTGAAATTAATGCTTCTTTCTTAATGATTGGACCGCGTGCAACATTTATAATATAAGGTTTTTTCTCCATCATTTCAAATTGTTTTATGTCAATAAGGTTAATAGTTTCCTCATTTGCTGGGAGATTTAGAGTAATAAAATCAGAATTTTTTAAAATGTAGTCTAGATTATCAGCGGTACCAAGGAAGTCTAATTTTAATTTATGTGCAAGTTCAGGATTTGGAGTCTTTTTTATTGCAATAACTTTCATTCCAAATGCAATAGCACGCTTTGCAATTTCAGTTCCAGATCTACCAAGTCCAATTATTCCCAAAGTTTTATTATACAATTCAGTAGAGACAGGAGACCCCAATTGTCTTTTTTTAAATGCTTTACTAATCAGATTGGATCTTTTAGAAAGACTTAGCATAAGGAAAAAGACAGATTCAGCAAGAGTGATAGCATTACTATCTTGTGCATTTGCTACATAAATTTTATATTTTGTTGCTGAATCTATATCAACGCCCTCTAATCCAACTCCAAATTGTTGTATTAATTTCAATTTTGAATTACTTCCTTTTTTAATAATTGATTCATCGATTTTCTCCATTGTAGGTATGATAACGCTGATTCCTTCTATTTGGGATAATAGACTTCTGGACGAATCTTGAAATATTAGTTCTAACCTTTCATTATAATCAATTTTATTATTTATTTCATCAATTTTTTCAATCAATTTATTAGCAGCAAATTTAAAACCAGTACCAGCAAATAGAATTTTCATAACTTTTACCCAATAGATTTTTTTTATTTTATTTTTTTCTAATTTTGATTATAAGTTATCTGGTGTTGATTTCTGACATTTTAAAAGAAAGTTTTATTTAATGAATAATTAGATCATAATACAATTATTTATATAAAAGAATTAAAGAAATTGATGATTAACATGAGTTCTCAATTTTCGGATTTTGTAGACCGCATCTTATCAAAAAGTAAATTGGAAATTACCGGCGGTAAATTAACAAATGCATTTTTATCGGAAGCTTTAAGAGACGAAAACATATTAAATAATTTTATTGAGAGTTTTAAGCCAATTTGGGAGAAATGGAAGAAGGATCAAGGTAAACATTTAATATCACCGTTCATTGAGGCTTATGGTAATATGATTTTTCGTAAATGGCTTACTGAGATTTATCCTTTTCAATATTATTCACTCCGTTTAAGTTGTATGAGAGGTCCAAGCTCAGTGGATGCAGTGATACTAGTGAATTATTTTTATTCTCCAGAAGAGCTTAACATTATTGAATCAAAACTTAAAGAATATTCATTAGATTATCCCATAGAAGAGGTCTGTAGAATATTATTAACAAACGCTATGAAATCAATACCTCAAACAATTTCCCAAATAATGGAAATCGATTATAAAATTATGATTGAAAAATTGATCAATTATGACAAAACAAAACAAGGATTTCAAATTATGGTCAGAGCAGTGGGAAGAATAGGATAAACATTAATAATTAAAACTGAATGTAAGAAACTTCTGAAAAATTTTTATCGAGTTTTAAAGACCCAAATTCGATAGAAGTTATTTTTCCATCTATAGGAGTTAAAATCACAATATTTTTACTATTAAAATCATAATTAGAGATAATTCCAAGTCCTAAAAAATTTTCATGCCTTTTTAATCCAACAATTTGCCCAGTTAATTCTTCAATAGTATGAATACTTATCTCAGAAACCTCAAAACGAGATCTTAAAAAATAAAAATCATCTTTAGTTAGGATTATTTTTTTATTAGACACGATTAAAAGGCATTCCGGAGAAATTTCAGAGTATATTATTTTAATTCCTAAATAATCTTCAATATATTTAATTATTTTAGTATCAACAGAATTACCTAACCTCAAATGAGTGTAAAGTAAGTCAATTTTTTCAAAATTAAATGTCCTAAGTCTTGAATTGTTAAAATATCTGGACAATGAATTTTCTCTAATATTTTTTCTCATTATTCTATTTCGACTATAAATGTAGGGCGATTTTTTAATTGAAAATATTTTATATGTATTTCTTAATGGAATTAAAAGCGTATATAATTCGACATTATCATTATATGATTCATTAATATTAACTATAATATCAGGCTCTATTATCTTTAATTTTGCTGTTTTATACATCCTAGAAGCAGTATCATTTACCCAACCAGTAGTATCAATAAGAATAAAATCTAAATTGGAAGTTTCTTTTAATAAATTTAATAATGCAGTACAACAGCGGAGCATATGTCTTTTTGGAGAAATATTACCAATAAATTCCATTTGTTTAAGCTGAACGGATTCAATATTTATTATTTGTTGATTACAAATTCCCAGTCCAAATGTAGTTGGAGGTGAGATCGCACCTTGCCCCATATCCAGATCAATTATTCCGATTTTAGCGTCAGGATTTGATTCTAATAATTTATTTGTCAACCAAATGATTAAAGTTGTTTTCCCACAATCAATTTTGCCGATAACAACTATTTTAATTTGTTTTTTATTTTTCTTGATAGCGAGAATTTCTTCCAATAATCTCAGCCAATCTTTTCCAATTGTATTTTCTAATTCAATAATAGAATCTTTATTCCCTGAAAGTATTATTACAGAATTTTGTAATACTTTAATGGGTAAAGCTTTCCCATTTTTTATTATAAAAGAATCACTTTTTTTGAATTTTTTCCCCAATATTTGAATTTCGCCTAATTTAATAATAACTTTACATGGGCCAATTAATTGATAATATTTCCCTTTTGTCAGATCTATTGACTCGTTTTGTAATGACATAATATCGACTATGAACCATATTTATTTTAAAATTTATTTAGTTAAATTTTTTTAACATTTTTTCCTTTTAAAATGCAATATATAAAATAAAATGAAATTATTTATTACGTTTTTATTTGTATTTTATTTTTAAACTATTTAATCAGAATTTAAATAATCTTTTTTAATTAAAAATTTTATATAATTAATTGTATATTCCCATTAAAAAATCAGAAAATTATGTTTTAATAATAATTAGAAAACAAATGTTTTTGATAAAATAAGTAATGATCTTTAAATCGATTGACGATCAAAATGGCGATCCAAAATATTTTAGTATTACAACCGAATGGGACATTAATCTTTTCAAAAGATTATCACTCAATCAAAGAGAGCCCTTCAATAATTTCAGGATTTCTTACCGCAATTGATTCATTCGCTCAATCTATAGGGGCAGGAACACAAATCCAGACAATTGAAACGGATGAGTATAAATTTGTTGGGGATATATCTAAAAAATATAAAATCAAATTTATAGTAATTTGTGAGAAAGATGACGATATAAACCAAGCAAAAATATTATTAAACTCTATAAAACGTAGTTTTATAACAAAATTTAATAAAGATTTAAAGAGGAAAAACCCTTTTAATGATTTAAATAAGTTCAATAATTGGGAAGAAAATTTAGATAGATTGGTAAATAGATCAGAACTGTCATCATTTGAAACTGTAGTTTCCGAGACACTTAAAGATTTGAAAAAAATTTTTAAAAAAATTGATTGATAAATTGTTTTTATATTTTTGTTAAAATATCATTAATCCAAGGTTCAACTCCTTGAAATATTAAAAATCCCTTATAAATTTCACGGTCGAATATTTCACCAGCGATATTTTCTCTCATTAATTTGTTAATTTCAGATAAATCTCTTGTATGTCCTAGAACCCAACTTAATTTTACATATGCAGATTCTGGAAGAAGATTATGACCAGGTATTATTCCAATATTTAATAATTCTCGTCCGCGCTCATAAACTTGAAGCCCTGTAAATCCCCATAGAGTTTGGACAGTCATTACAATAGCTATATTATTGGAAATTGCTTTTTTACAAGGCTCAATTAAGTTTTTACTTATATGACCCAAGCCAGTTCCTGCAATAACGATTCCATGATAATCATTATCAATTAAATTTTCAATTATATCAGGTTGTATTCCAGGGTAATGATAAATTAAGCCAACACGAGGGTCAAATTTATCATCTAGTTTAACTTTTTTTCTTTTATTTTTACTTCTTTTGTTATAATTTGTTTCAAAAATAGTAATTTTGTCTTTTTCAACCATTCCAATTGGCCTAGACCCAATAGTTTTAAAAGTATCCCGGCGAGAACTATGCATTTTACGGACTAGACCAGGTCTGTGAATATATCCAAATTTGTGATTGGAAGACCCAGCCATACATAGTAATACTTCAGCTATATCGCTTTTTGCTGCAACATTGATTGCATGAATTAAATTCATTGCTGAATCGCTGGATGGACGGTCAGAACTTCTTTGACTACCCACCATAACAACAGGGACTGGTAAATCTTTTAACATAAGTGAAAGTGCTGTACCTGTAAAAGCCATTGTATCAGTCCCATGAGCTATAACCACACCATCAACATTGTTGTCATTAATTTGATGTGCTACTTCTCTGCCTAATATTTGCCATTTTTCTGGTGTCATATCTTCAGATAATAATTCAAAAACAATTTTTGTATCTAAATTGCAAATTTCTTCTAATTCTGGAACTGCAGTAAATAATTCTGCTGGAGTAAATGCTGGCAATACAGCACCAGTTCTGTAATCGAGTCGAGATGCTATCGTGCCTCCAGTCCCAAGTAATGATATGTTCGGCTTTTTTTCATTGTATATTACTTTTTTTTCAGGTAATTGATATTTACCTTCATGATAACCAATAACTTCAATTTTATGGTCTTCTTGATATTCGACTCCAATATTATATCCATTATCAAGTTTAAGATAATAAAAATTTGGCTTGTCAAATTCTGTACGTGGAAGTAGAATACCTTCAAATTTATCCTTGTCTGAAGTAATTTTGATGCGATCCCAAATTTTAATATTTAATTGTTCTAACTTTTTTTTGATTGGACCAGAATAACCTTTTAATTTATCTTCATTACTCAATTCAAATACCCTTTTTACTTATTATTCATAATATATCTTGATAATTTTGATTTTAAAAGAGATGATACTTTTTTACCATCAATTTTACCCCGAACAGACTTCATTATTTCACCCATTAATGGCTTAAAAGCCATCTCACCCTTATTTTTAATTAAATTTTTATTATTTTCAATGACATTTTCAATAATTTCTTCTAATGATTCCTCAGAAATAGATTTTAAATTCAAGGACTTTAAAATCTTGTCAAGAGATTTATTAGGATTTTGTGCCATTAATTTTAAAACGTCATTAATTGCTTCTTTAGCTATTTTTTGTTCACTTAATGCTTTAAATAAACTCAAAATGTGGTCGTCAGTTATATTTTGGACGGGAATTCCATCTCTATGCATTGCTTTGATAGTTTCCAGAAGTGTTTTTGCAATTAATTTAGGTTCTACATTATAATTGTTCATAACTTTTTCAAATAAATGAAGATTTTGAGTTAAGATGAGGTCCGTAATTGTTTTTTCGTCCAATTTAAATTTGCTTTTTATTTTGTCAATTATTTTCCAAGGATATTCAGGTAAATTTGATTTTATTTCAGAAATCATCTTATCATTAATAATAATGGGGGGTGTATCGGTATCTGGATATAATCTTTTACCACCGTGTAGTTCTCTAATAAATTCAGTAGTAAGATCTTCTTTAGCTCGTCTGGTTTCTTGTGGGACTCCTTTTAATGCCATTTTTAACCTGGATATTACTACTTCTAATGACTTTTTAGCTTTATCCTCTGGGCCAAATAAAAAAATAAAAGCATCATTGTCCAAAATATTTAGTTTTTCTTTAATTGCTGAAATTTCAGTATCTGTCAAATTATATTTATTCAAATCTTCATCTGAGTGTATTATACCTTTAAGACCGGTGATGATTTTGATTTTTTCGGCAATTTCTTTTCCAAATCTTTTTTTAGGTAAAATCTCAAAACATAATAATCCTTGCATTTTTGGTGCTTTAATTCCAAAAACTTTCATGTTTTTTTTAAGTGCCGATTTTAGATAATTAAACTTGGTATTTTTAAAAATATTAGATAAATCAATTATATCAGTATCAAAATCAGATTCTTTCAAGTCCCTCTTTTCCATTTCCATTTTTATTTTGATAAGGTTTAATTGACGTTCAATTTCGTTGTCGATTAACCCTTTAATCCAATCTAATTTTTGAACGCCTTTAATCTCAACCCTTGCACCATTTTCAATACTAACATTGATATCTTGACGAATTGTACCTAGACCTCTTTTAACAAGCCCAGATGACCTTAATAACAGCCCTAAATTAAAAGCCACCTCTTTAAACTCTTCAGGGGTCTTAATATCTGGATCTGTGACTATTTCTACAAGTGGTATTCCTAGCCGATCTAACCTATAAGTAATAATTTTATTTTTTTCATTATAACTTACTTTTCTCGCAGCATCTTCTTCAATACACAACGTATTTATTCCATACTTTTTGTTGTTAATTTCTATATGTCCATTAATACCCATTATTAGTGTTCTTTGAAATCCGCATGGAACGGAACCATCTAGATAATTTTTTCGACAAACATGAAGTTCTTTAATAAGAGACATATTTAATAAAAGACACAAGGTGATCCCAATTTCAATGGACCTTTTATCGATTTCGAATGGAGGAGTTTCATCGATTTCGTAGCTGCATGTACAATTATCAAAACCTTCATATTGAATTTTTAGTCCTTTTTGATATTCAACCAACATAGCTTTATCGAATTCGCCCATTTCACCAAGTACAGGCCGAAAGTTTCTTTGCAAAATAAAATCGGGTTTCTCAGTAGTCAATATCGGACTACATCTACAAAATAATTTTGAATTCGTTCTCAGTTCTTGGTGAATCTCAATTCCAGCCTTTAATCCCAATTTTTCATAATTCCATTTAGACATTTTGCTTACCTTTTAACTGGAATTTAGGTTATTCATTTAAGGATTTTAAATAATCAGTAAAATCTAATAAATATTTTCGTTGCATATTGAATATTTTGACCCTTAATGAAGAACTGTCCCGGCTTATTAAGTAATATAACCAGTTTAAAAGATGATTTTTTCGAGAATAAACTTCTTTATTTCTATACATTATATTTTCAATTACCGATATAGTCCCTGCCACACTTTTAGTGACTGCTTCAAGAAAAATACCCTGATGTGGATAGTAATTAATTAAAAAACCAGCCATTTCAACATTATAAGGGTCAATTTTATCTTGTACATAAGATTTGTTATGAGTTAAAATAAATAAAGGTGAAAATTTTACAATTTCATCATTTTTCGAGTATGGAAAATAAGGTTTATCATAATAAAGAATTTTAGAAATGAATGGATATGCTTTTTTATACTTTTTCATTAATTTTTCGACATATTCATTCTTAATTGGACATGGTTTTCCTAAAACGCCACCTCTACCTCTTATAGAAATTAACTTTATTTTTTGGACAGCCCCCTCATTGTCTTCTAAAAATAATACAATATTAGTCGGTTTAATTTTTGTAACATCAAATTTTTTTATTACTTCGGCTCGTTTCCACAGCTCAGTTTGAAATTCCTTTTTAAGATTATCCCAATCCTTTGCTGAAATCTTTTTATTTTCATCTGTCATTTCAATCGTTTCTTTAATATAACATATATTTTGATAACTATTATTTATTTCTTTTAATAAATAAAAATTCTTTTAATAAATGTTATGAATTTAAAGATTAATAAAAGCATTCAATAAAATTAAAAAAATTATTTGATTTCTTTACGTTTTATATTACGCCAATACCATCTTGATAGCAGTGTGAAAATTAAAATTATGGATATCGTGATAGTAATAGCAAAAATTGAATTCATTATTGAATCTTGAAATGGGGAAAAGATATAAAATAATGGAACAATACCTAAGATCAGTCCAAGTGCAATCTCAAAGAAACTTGTCCTTAAATCATTAAAACTGCTTAGTGCATCACCTAGAAGCTCCATTTTCTCGTTTACCATATCGAAACTTTCATCTATTTCCATGATATCTTTACCGTGGTTCATTCTTTTCCTCGCCAGAGAATTTCCTGTAACATTTCCATGATACATATCCAAAGCTTTAGATAGATATGATCTGATTATTGATATCTCTTTAGGACTCATTTCGGCTATAGGTCGGGTCAAAATTTGCGTTAAGAAATTGAAATATTGTCTCTGGATCTGCAAAATTTCAATAATAATAAATGCTTCAATTATCATTTTTTGATATTCAGATTCTACAGAAACAATTTTATTATCATATTTCATCTGTTTTTTAATTATTTTTTTCGTTTCAGATCCAAAGATTAATAATACCGAACCGAGAGCATCTAAATAGGCTATATCTCGCCTTTCAGTTATGTTGGGAGTAAGGAATTCGTCTAAAATATCTGAAAGTATTAAAGTATAATCAATATTATACATATGCGAGAGAATTTGGTATAATTGTTTCGGTTTTTCTTTTATCAATTCATCTGCATATTTATATTCTTTAGAGTGAATTAATACAATTGGAAAAACACAATAAGATTCACATCTCAATTGATCAGATATTTCAGATTGAGACTTAAATTTAAAATTATATAACCTATTAATAATAGTATACCAATAATAACCAATTATCGCTTCAAAATTGATTTCTTTAAGCCGAAATACATTTTTATTTTGAGCTTTTCTTTTTTCGTAAACAGCTTTATAGTCGCTATCTAAAATACTTAACTCTTCAAGTAACTCAATAGGTAGTTCAGCTGAAATATTGCCTGTTTCTTCCATGGGAAGGATTTGAAGCCGAGCAATAGTCTTTGAATCAATTCCTTCGTCGATTGATGCCCAGAAAGAAAATACACCAATCCCTAAACTTGATACCGTTAATAGGACTTGAACATTGAAAAATTTTTCATAAAAAGGAAATTTTAATTTAATATCTTTTAAAATAAAACGGACGAAACTTCGTGCTTCTAAATAATCTTCGTCCAATGTATAAAAATCAGTATTTAAAAATAAATCCAATAATTTATTGCAATAATCTTTTCTTGAGTCATCTTGACAATATATTTTAAGTTCACCAATTCCTTTTATTCTATCTTCTGCAGTATAATAATTTAATGATCCATCACAATATTTACTTGCCGCAATTCTATTTATTGCTTCATTTAAATTTTTAATAGGATGTATTAAATCTACAGTAAACATCCAAATTAAATCGATACTCTTAAACTTAATTGGGGTTTCTTCATCCATTATTTGTCAACCTAATACATAATATGGAAAAATTGTGTTTAAATAAAAGATAAATTAAACAAATAAAAAATTTTCAGTTTGTTTTTTAGTCATCATCGTCTAAATTTTCAAGAATTGCCTTTTTACCGGCATCACCTGCTCTTTTTGCACCGCCTTTTTTTATCGAAAAACTTCTTAATTTTCTTTTAGATCGATCTTCTTCTTTATCTTCACTCATATCTAAAATCCTCAAATATTCAATTATTTTTTATTAATAGATGTTAAATTTGACAAATTATATAATTAAATCTTTTTAAATTTTTTATTTTATCAAAAATTTCTTAAAAAGTTACATTATTTTAATATATATAATAAGAAGTATATGCAATTAAAAATCAAAAAGTGATAAAATGATAAGAGAACCCGCAGTTGCAGGACAATTTTATGAAGGAAATCCAGATGCTCTTAGGAAAAGTATAGAGAACTGTTTTTTACAATCAAATGTAGGGCCAGGTAAATTACCAAAAGATGTAGAACGACATAATAAAAGAGAAATAATTTCATTAATTTCACCTCATGCTGGTTATATGTATTCAGGACCTGTTGCAGCACATGGGTTTCTAGAATTATGGAAGGATAGGATAGAACCACCAGACACAATTATTATTCTTGGTCCAAATCATCATGGAGGAATTGATGTATCAATAATGAATGAAGGGGGCTGGAAGACACCATTAGGGACGGTTAACATAGATGTAGATATTGCTAATGAAATTGCAAGCAAAAGCGATATTATACAACCAGACTTTTATAGTCAGGCATATGAACATTCAATTGAAGTCCAATTACCATTTTTGCAATATCTTTACGGTAGCAATTTTAAATTTGTCCCGATTTGTATTCTATCACATAGTTTTGAATATTGTAAAATAATTGGTGATGCAGTTTCATCTGTGATAGAAAAAAATAAGGACAAAGACATTTTAATAGTAGCTAGTACAGATTTTACTCATTTTGAGCCCCATGAAGTGGCGAGAAAAAAAGATAGAATGGCAATTTCTGCAATTGAAAAGTTAGATGCAAAACTTTTATTTGACACAGTTTCAAAAGAGAGAATTTCAATGTGTGGAGTAAATCCAGTAACTGCTACAATTATTGCTTCAAATAAATTAAATGCACGACAAGCAAAATTTTTAAAATGGGCAAGTTCTGGTGATATAATATCAGATAAAAGTAGAGTAGTAGGTTATGGATCAATTATTATTCTCAAATAAAAGTAGTAATTAATTATTATTACAATATTCGTTTCAAAACTTTTTTAACGGAATCAAGGTCTGCATCGCAAGTAATAGGCTCGTTTGCAAATTTAATGTCAAAACCATCCAATTTTTTCATATGGTAATTAACTGTAGCATCTGGGTCTTTTAAGAGGTTTCCAGTCAAAATACAGCAGACTTTTTCATCTTCTTTAATAATACCCTTTGTAATTAATTTTTTTAAACCAGCAATAGTGGAACATGATGCAGGTTCAGCTCCAATTCCTGCACCATCAACAATTGCTTTTGCATTCATAATTTCGTCTTCGGATACCTGTTCTACAATGCCATTTGTCCATCTAATTGCTCTCACAGCTTTTTTGTAATTAACAGGGTTTCCAATTTTAATAGCTGTTGCGATAGTCTCAGGATTTTTTACAGGAATATATCTTTCAAATTCATTCAAATAGCTTAAATACAATGGATTTGCGCCCTCTGCTTGAATGACAGCAATTCGAGGTAGGTGATCAATGAAGTCAATTTCTCTTAATTCATTTAATGCCTTCCCAAATGCAGAACTATTTCCAAGGTTTCCCCCAGGTACTATTATCCAATCAGGGACTTCCCAATTAAGCTGGTGCAACATTTCAATGATTATAGACTTTTGACCTTCTAATCTGAATGGATTAACTGAATTTAATAGATATAGATTTAATTCTAATGAAGCGTCTTTAACTAACGCCATGGCATCATCAAAATTTCCTTTGATCTGAATTGTTGAAGCGCCATAAGCAAGCGCTTGCGATAATTTACCAAATGCGATTTTACCTTCGGGTATAAATACAATTGCTTTTAAATTACCAACTGAAGCGAATGCTGCCATTGAGGCACTAGTATTTCCAGTCGAAGCACATGCCACTATTTTTGAATTCAATAATTTTGCCATTGTGGTACCTGTAGTCATCCCTCTATCTTTAAATGAACCTGTAGGGTTCTCACCTTCATGTTTTAAAAATAAATTTTTAACTTTAATACAGGCATAATCTGCAACTTTTTTTGAATTATATAAATTTGTATTTCCCTCAGGTCTTGTAATAATATATTTGTTATCAATAGGTAATATTAATTCTTTATACCGCCAAACACCACTAAAATATGGAAACGCTCTAGACCCTAACCTTTTATCAAATAAATCTTTTGAAACTACTTCTTTCACTTGTTCTATGTCATGAACAACATCTAAAAGGCCGCCACAGTCACACTCATACCTAATTTTATTAAAAGAATATTCTTTAGAACATTCAATACATTTTAGGATCATACTCATTTTAAACACTTTGATTTATGGATTTTCTACTCTTAATAACTGGTCGTCTATTCCTTTTTTAGGACGACTACGGAATAAATTATTGTAAATGTATATTTTATTGGAATTAAATAGGATAAATAAACATTCCGCTTTAATTAAATTATTAATTTTTTTAAATTTTAAAGATTTGTTTTAATTTAATTCAAATATACAATCACTTTTTAATTTACTTTACAAAAAATTAACCCCTAATAATTAACCCCTAATAAATTATAAAAAATAGAACTAAAAAAATAGTAAAAAGAAAAAAATGATAAAAGATAACAAATTTGATGATTAGTTTATCATAAAAATTTTATAATTATTCTAAATTATAATTATTCAGTTATTTTTTTCTTTTTTTTAGCGACCATATAAAAAACTAATGAAAATAATATACCATAAGCTGCTAATGCATATAACATAAAAGCTATTAAATAGATCATTCTTTCACCTTCATCTGAAAATTGTATTTGTTAAAATTTTTGATTGTTCAATATATTTTATAGTCATGAAATATTATATCTCTTGTTGAACAAATTTATGCCTAAATAAGACCTAAGAAAAATGGGTAAAAATTGATATAAAATTTTCAAAATTAAGATAAATTAAACGATTTTTTTAAATTTATATTATAAATAAAAGGATAAAAAGTAGGGTGATAATAATTAAGTAAATTTTTAATTATATAATTATTATTATTTATTAGATACATTAGTTTAAGTTTATATTAAAAAAGATTTACCTATCTTTTAATATATAATGATAAAAATTCCATTAAAAAATTGATTTTATAATATTAAATAAAATTGAATAAAATTTAAAAAAATGACTAAATAAAGACAAAAAATTATTGTAATAAAAATTTTAAGGGACATGCGAATTAAGTTCTAGTTAGGAATTGAATAAGAGTATCAGTCAATTTAAGAGAAAAGTAGGTTTAATTAGAATATGGGAATATTATTTAATATATTTTAATTTGGAAAAATATAATTTATAGAGTAATAAATATATAAAAATAAAATTGTATCAATTTTTTAATTAAAAATTAAGAGTATTTAATGTATTGGACAATTATAAAATAAAATAGAAGATTTTATGTGTCAAAAAATTATTTATTCTTCTTTTTTCTCTTTTAAAATTATTCTAGCATCTACGATAGCTGCACCTTTCCCTTTTTCGTAGATAATTACGGGATTTAGGTCTAATTGGTCAATTTCAGGGTTTTCCATAGCCAATTTAGATATTTTAAGTAAAATTTCAACCAATGTATCAATATCAGCTTTAGGACGACCTCTAAACCCATCTAATATAGGAAATGCTTTTATTTCTCTAATCATTTCATTTGCATCATATTCAGTAATAGGACAAACTCTAAAACTTACATCTTTATAAATCTCTACAAAAATTCCACCCAGTCCAAACATTAAAGCTGGGCCAAATTGAGGGTCAGTCGTCATACCAATAATTAGTTCTGCAATTCCTTCTTTAGCAAATGGTTGAATATTAACGCCAATAATTTTTGCATCGCTTTTATACTTTTTTGCATTATTCATAATTTCATTAAATGCACTTTTAACTTCGTCATCTGATTTTAGGTTTAGTTTTACCCCACCAGCATCGGTTTTGTGTAAAATATCAGGTGAAACAATTTTAGCGACCACTGGATAACCCATTTCCTTAGCGGCGGCTACTGCCTCTTCTGGAGATGAAACAATTTTATATTTGTTTCCAGGTATTTCATAAGCTGCCAGAATTTCGATACTTTCGTGTTCTAACAGCCCCGTTCTATTTTCATTATATGCATTTTGGATAATTTTCTTAATGTCAGTCATTTTTTTAACCTTTTTCTAAAATTATCACATTGTAAAATCAATTATAGTCTAAATTTATTAAAATTTTGTTTTCTGTAAGATTTAAAAAAATTAATTAATAAATTATTTACTAAATTTTATTTTGATTAAAAATTAATTAGAAACTAAATAATATAAAGCGGAAATTATCTCGTCCAATTAATTCACTAAAATTTTATAAATTTTAAAAAAATATATATGTAAATTTAATTCAGTGATTAATGTTTGATAAATATTTAAATGATTAATTTATTATTCAATAGTGAAAAATATATTTTTATCATGTTTGTTTTTTATCATTAATATCATTTAAAATCATTAATTAAAGCCATGTATACATAGAGAAAAAAAATTGAAATGTGATTTGGTTGAGTGTTAGAGGAAACAAGATAGAAAAAATTATTCAGATGATAGATAATTTAG
>SUPR01000062.1 GCA_005191425.1 Candidatus Helarchaeota ASGARD archaeon Hel_GB_B | reverse complement strand
GTAATAGTTAAAAGTGGGACGAAAATTATATTTAGGTTAATTAACAGAGATGACTTTCCAGCGGTAGTAAAGTTTTGGCCATAAAATTGGAATATAAATGCAAATACATTTAGTATTGCAAGTAAAATAATTTTAAATTGTTTTAATGAACTGATAAAATGATGTCCTCTTTTGAATATTAATATTAAAAAAATTGAAACAAGAAACGCCAAAAAGAATCTAAAAAGCAGGAAAAAATAGAAATTTACTCCTAAAAATTTAATATTCCATTCGATAATGGGGAATGATGTCCCCCAGATGAATGCAGAACTTAATAATAGCGTTATATCTTTTTTGTGCGTCATTTTGTACAAAAACAAAAGTTTATTAAATTAAAAGATTTAAATCAAAATATTCTAAATCTTTAAGACTTGCAATTTGAGGAAAAATCAGTTTAAAATTTGGGTCTTTTTTTTGGATTCTATTGAGAGCGTCATTAGGTTTTATCCAGATTAATTCAGAGATTTCTTTTTCGTATGGGTCAATTTTAATTTGTTCTCCAGGAAATTTGCAAATGAAAAAGCGGGTATCAAACCGTTTTGGAGAGAATTTAGGGGTAATAAACCGGTTATAATAGGTTAACTTTTCTGCAGAATAATATAAATCTTCTTTGACCATCATTTCATACATAGTGATCTCGTTATTAATAATTTTAAATCGATAATCTTTAAATTTTTCAACAGATTGAAATGGTATTGGATCATTAAATTTATTTGTAGCCAACAAAATGCCAATTTCCTCAAACAATTCACGGATTCCAGCTGTCCAATATCCAAGGTAATTGAATTCTAAAGATATTTTATCATCATTATTATTTTTTATTTTTAATATTTTACGAGCATCTTTTTGACTAATACCTTTTACTCTACTTAAATTTACATCTGAATAATCTTGTTCTTCGACTTTACCACCAGGAAAGACATAATATCCTCCCAAAAATTTTAGATAATTCTGCCTTTTAGTCATTAACACTTCGATATTTTTTGTATCATTGCCAATACTTCTCAATAATATAATAGTAGTAGCAGGTAATGGTTTGACACCTTTCATGATGAAGTTATTTAAAATTGTTTTAAAATAAATTATTAATGTTTCATTAAATTTTAATTAAAGAGAAAAATAGCAAAATGATCCTGAGTTTGAATAAAAATTAAAATAAATTACAAGAATTGACCTTGAGTATTTAATAAAATAACAATAAAACAATAATTATATTGAATAACTCATATATATTGATCTTAATTTGCGTAATAATGTGATTAAAAGACATTATCTTTTTTAATTTTTAATTAATTTGGTTAAGTTTTTTTAGAATTCATTTTAGTTTTATTATAATAGACTAATTCATATGTTATTTAATTTTATACCACAAGACTAAGTTATTTCCAATTTATTTCTTTTTAATTAGAAAAAGTTTTATGAATTCATTTAAGGACTTAAATCCAACTCCATCAACAAGTGTAGGTATATTTTTTTCCAAAAATAACCTTTTTTCTCTATTAGAGACATCAAACTTAATTTCCATTATGGTTTCATTTTAAATTTTAATAATTATATTTTTTACTAAATTTAATTTCTCTTTCATTAAAGTTAAAGAAGAATAGACTTCTATTAATTCTTTCAACTATATCTAATCAATTGAATTGATATTTTATTAAAATGCTCATAATTTCTCTACTGTATTTTTAAACACACTGAATACATTAATAATTTTATGCACCAATTCATAATTAATATTTTTTATTTTCGCTCTTAGCAATAAACGCAACGCTTTAGGTTCTTTATATCCCTTAGTAAATGTTAATTTCTTCTTACCAATGTTTCTTTCCTCCACGATCTCTGCATATCCTAAATCTTCTTTTGTTTAAAAAACTTCGATTGATCTATTTATTTTCAAATTAATAATCCAATACCAAAAAATACCATCGATAATTTAAAAAAGAAAAAAAATGTATTAGAAATTTGAGATTTTAAAAGAAATCTTTTAACGAATTTGAGGATTTTGATTATGCCAGACGAAGAAGAATATTTTAAAGATGCATCTTTTGAAGAAAAAATGAAGATGATATATAGTAAAATGTCCGAGAAACAAAAAAGAGAGAGCAGAGAACAAGTAATATTTATGTGTAAAGAACATTGCGGAAAATGTCCCACATATAAGGGGACTGGAGAAACATCTCTGGGCTTTTGTATGGAAGGGAAGAGTTCTATAATTACTGAGAAAAAGGAATGTTTGTGTAAAGATTGCCCGATTTACAAGTTAATGAATCTCCGTTGGAGTCATTTTTGCATTAGGGGTAGTGCATTAGAACTCTCCCAAGCTGAAAAATAATAGCTATATATATCTTAAATATAAAAAGTATATTTCATCTTCTTAAATTTTGATGTATGAAAAGGTTCTTGAGCAGAAATGGAAATAAAATAATAAGAAAGGAAAAATTAACTTATTCAAATGCAATAATATTTTATGATTTATTTTTTTTAAATTTATTTAGATTTATGATGATCTTTTTGAATATACCATCTATCGTTATCTTTATCAAAATATAATTCCTTTTTAAAAATTTCAAATAAATTTTTATAGTGTCTTGATACAAAACCTAGCAGATCTCTTTTTATTAGAATATAAGTAGTGCCAATATCTTCCTGATCTTCGTTGGTATATAATTCATTGGATGTTGCAGTTCCATTTCTTGCTTGAATTATTTTAATTGCAGTATTCAGGATTAATCGTTCAACTGATTTTAAATATTATTTAATTTTGTACCACAAGACTAAATTGTTTCCAATTAATTGCTTTTTAATCAGAAAAAATTTTATGAATTCATTTAAGGATCCAAACCCAGTTCCATCAACAAGAGTAGGTGCATCTTTTCCTCCAAGAATAACTGGCGAAATTGCAATAATTAATTCATCAACGAGTTTATTTTTTAACATTGAAAAATTCAAAGTGCCACCCCCCTCAAGTAAAATTTTATTAATTCCCAAGTTTTTTAATTTATTAGTCATAATTGTTAAGTCCACTCTTTTGTTATTTCCGCATTTGATAATTCTAATGTTATTCGGGTCAATTGATTTAATTTTTTTAATTTTAGATTGTGGAGCATTTTCAGTAGTAGCAATTATAGATGGGTACAAATTAGTTTCAAATGTAAGTACTTTTGAATCTAGAGGAATTTTAAGATTACTATCAACAATTATTCTATGTAATCGACCAAATTTCCGGTCAAAATACTTAATTCTTAATTTTGGGTCATCTTTAATAATTGTATTTATCCCTACAACGATACCATCAACTTCAGACCGTAATTTATGGACGCGTATCCAGTCTTCGCTGCTAGAAAGTTCAGTATTTCCACTAATTGATGCTATTTTTCCATCTATAGACATTGCAGCATTTAAAATACAATAAGGTCTATTCTGGTACAATTTTATTACCTTCTAAAAATATTGTTTTAATATCACTGGGGCATGCTCTTAATGTTAAAATCTCCAAAATTTTATTAAAAGGTTGTAGATGTGGTTTATTTAAATTTAGTACAATCATATCAGCTTCTTTACCAATATCTAAGCTCCCTTTATTTTTTAGATTGAAGATTTTTGCAGGATAAATAGTAGCCATTTTAAGGATATCTATTGAGTTAATAATTTTTGGTCCAAAGATGCACCTTAAATATTTAATTATATATTCAAATTCTCTAAATAAATTCAAGCTGTTTGCCATTACATTGTCAGTTCCAATACATATTGGGATATTTTCTTTAATAAATTCTTGTATTGGTGGGAAGCCCACTCCAAAATACGAGTTAGCACGGGGGCAGACGACAATTCCTCTTTTTTTAGTTTTGATGAGTGTCATATCTTTTTTTGTGATATGAATTGCATGGACTATTGGGTTAGCGTCCAGCAACAAAATTGCTCTATAAACATCGGAATTGTTAAATTCTCTATCTGCATACAATCGTTCTTCTTTAGTTTCAGATACATGGACGGATGCTATTTTATTGAGCTTCTTACATTTTTTACTAATTTCTATTAATTCTTCATCAGAATACTTGTTAGTAGAACTAAGTCCAATACCATCGCAGTATTTAAATAAGTTATCTATATCTTCAATCCCATTTTTAGGGCGCCCTAGGATAATTCTGTTAATCTTAAGATTTGGATTAATTTTTAATATATTATTTATTGCATTTTGAAGCAAATTAATACCATTTATTCCCCCCTCTCTAAAATCAACAAAAGTAGTAGTTCCAGAATATATCATTTCTTTGATAGAATTCATCATTCCATCAATTATAATATTTTCATCAATTTTTTCTAAAAGATAATGTTTTAGACCTTTTGGATATTGAACGATTTCATTTATTTTTAATTTAAAACCTAATTCTTTTGCAAAAGAATCACCAATATGAGTATGGCCATTGATAAAACCAGGTAAAATAATACAATTGTCAAAGTAAAAATTTTCAGAGACATCTTTTTTTCTTTGTTTGGTAATTGAAGTTTCAATATCAACAATTTTTTTGCCATTAATTTTAATTAATACATCTTTAGCAATCTGCAAATCTTCTCCTAAAAGGGCTAATGATGAATAGATTTGTTTTTGGTCAGTCATTTAAGGTCATACTATTATTATCTTTAATTTTATAACAAAATGATAATAAATCATTTAATATTTTATAATAATTTAAAATTTTATTAATAAAATTTTTATTTTTTTATAAATCTTAATTAAATAATGTGTAAAGACTTTCCAAAAATATCAACTGACTTACTAGAAATATTTAGAAAACGATTAACAACTAAAATAAAAAATAAAGAAAAATTATACCAAATTTTTAGTCTGAATTTTCCTGAATTAATGGGTGCTATGTTATATTCTAATTCCATTTCAAGAAAACTTAATAATAATATCATTTCTTATTCATTAAATGTTTTTTTACCATTAACACCATATTGTCGAAATAATTGTAGATACTGCAATTTTAGAAAGGAATATAATGAAGGAGTATCTGCTTTTCTCCTTCCAGAGCAAATTAAATCGATTTTAAAAAAGTCTGAAACAAGGCATTGTACAGAAGCTTTATTAACAATGGGGGAGAAGCCTGAGGAGAAATATTCGCAGGTCAAGAAGTTTTTAAATGAGTTAGGCGGGTATGAAACTACGATTGAGTATCTACTTGACATTTGTAAATTAATTTTGGAAAATTCGAATCTTTTACCTCATTGTAATGCAGGAATTGTTAGTTATGATGAGTTAAAAGAACTAAAAGAAGTAAATGCAAGTTTAGGGTTAATGCTGGAAAATATATCTCCTCGTCTAATGGAGCATGGAGAGGCACATGAATTTAGCCCTGGAAAAGATCCGAAATTAAGAATAGAGACAATTAGAAACGCTGGAAAATTGAAAGTACCATTTACTACAGGAATTTTACTTGGTATTGGTGAAAAAAATGAAGAGATAATAGATTCAATATTAGAAATTGAGAAAATAAATGAAAAATATGGTAATATCCAAGAAATTATTATACAAGGATATTCTGACAGCATAAATAAATATAATAATAAAAATAAAGTTTATAAAACACCTTCTATCACTAAAATAATTAAGACTATAATTATTACTCGCTTAATAACAGATATATCAATACAAATTCCTCCAAATTTATTTCCTACTTATGAAATATTTTTATTAACGGGTATTGATGACTGGGGAGGTATTTCGCCGTTAACTCCAGATTATATTAATCCTGGCTTTCCATGGCCAAAAATTTCAAATTTAAAAACAAGGACAGAAGAATTAGGCTATAAATTAAAGCAAAGGCTTCCTATTTATCCTGAATTTATCTTTAAAAAGTATTTTTCAGATAATTTAAAAGATAAAATATTTAATTTAATCGACGAAAATGGTTATGTAAAATGAGTTCTAATTTAATCGGGTTTTTAGAAAATAAGTTTAAAAATATTGATCCAATTATTGGGAGTATTTTTGATAAATGCTTAGATAATAAAGAATTGTCAAAAAATGATGGGCTTGAATTATTAAAAGTTAAAGGCCCAGAATTAGAAATATTATTCTCAATTGCTAATTATATTAGAGAAAAAATAAATGGAGATAAAGTAACTTTTGTAATTAATCGGAATATTAATTTTACTAATATATGTAAAATAAAATGTAAATTTTGCGCATTTAGTCGTGAAACACCGTTTGAATTATCAATAAATGAAATAGTAAAACGTGCTATCGAAGCCAAAAAGAATGGGTGCACTGAAGTTTGTATTCAAGGTGGAATTAACCCTTCATTTAGTCCAGATATTTATGAAACTATTTTAAAATCAATAAAAATGCAAGTTCCAGATATACATATTCACGGATTTTCTCCAATGGAAATTTACAATTGTGCCAAACTCAATAGACTTTCAATTAAAGAAACTTTAATAAGATTAAAAGATGCTGGGCTTGATTCTATTCCTGGAACTGCTGCAGAAATTTTAGATGATGATATTCGTAAAATAATTTGCCCCAATAAAATAGACGTCAAAACTTGGATAGATATTATTAAAACAGCGCATAAACTTAAAATTCCTACGACATCTACTATGATGTATGGACATATTGATACTATTAAACATCGAATGGAACACCTTGAAATAATAAAAAATATTCAAAAAGATACGGGCGGTTTTACAGAATTTGTGCCGCTTTCATTCATTTATTTGAATACACCTCTTCATATGTCAAATTTTACAATCAAGGGAGCTACTGGTATTGAAGATCTAAAAATATATGCTGTATCTAGATTATATTTCCAGAACATTATAGATAATATTCAAGTATCATGGGTTAAACTTGGCCCTAAGTTTGCACAATATGCATTAAATGTAGGTTGTAATGATTTTGGTGGGACATTATTTGACGAAAATATCTCAAAAAGCGCAGGAGTTTCTTTCGGTGAATATATGCCTGAAACCGACTTTATTCATTTAATTAAAGATCTTGGCAGAACTCCGGCCCAAAGAGATACATTATACAAAATTATTAAGGTCTATAATAAAAAATAAGATTAATTATCTATATTGGACATATTTTGTTAATCCATAATTTCTTAAAATATTTCTAACCTCTCTTCTAACATCTGTGATTGTCTGAAAGAAAAACTTATCATCAAGAGTACGAAAAATATGATAAATCTCATCAATGGCAGCTTGTACATCTTGAGCTCGTTCCCAATCAGATTGTCTTAGGTCACGTTTAACCATTTGTAATCTTTTAATTAATTTTCCTAATTTTCTTTTGTCTTCATCATAATCATGGAAATAATCTTGACCTCTTGGAATTTTATTTACACCTATCTTTATTTATTATTTATTAAAACTTTAACATCATTACATTTATTAAATTTTTTAATTTTATGCCATCAGCTTTTATTAAAAACGAAAAACTTTAGATAAAAAAAACTATACTTTAACTTTTTGTCCACAATTCATACAATAAACATCGCCTTCTTCTATGATTGCACCGCATTCAGAGCAATATCTATAAGTAAAGCCATGTTTTTCTGATTTTAATTCTTCAATCTTCTTAGCTATCTGATTTCTAATCCATTCACTCCAATTCTTAACTTTATTGGTATATTCCCTCATTTCTTCTAACATTTTTTTGCTGATCTTAAAAGTGTATAGTTTTTCTAATTTTTCTGACATCATTATCTAATAGATACTAGTGATTTTATATTTAAATAATTTAAGGAATTAATAAATTAATTAAATATTTTAACGACTATATTAAAATCAGATAGAAAATTTAATATTACCAAACAGTATTTGATACAAAAAAGATAAAATATTGTCGAAATTGTTTAGCATATAAGAGGTTTGTTAGATTGATAAGGACTATTTTACAGGAAAAGATTGGAATAAAGTATCCAATTATACAAGCAGGAATGGGGCCATATTCTACATTTCATTTATGTGCTGCGGCAGCAAAAGCTGGTGGATTAGGAAATATATCCACTATTGGGATGGGAGTTGGGTTATCATCTGCAACTCCAGAAGCTGCTGAAAAAATTTTTGGTAAAGGGAAGCCAAAAGATTTAATTAAAGATGCAATTTTTAGGATGGTAGAAGAGGAGTTAAAAGATGCCCCAGATGCAAAATTCGGTGTGAATATTCCTGTTAGTATGGAATTTATGTCTGTAGCTACAAGATTGATGAGAGGTACAATTGAGGCATATAATGAAAGTGAAGAAGTCCAAAAAAAATTGAAAGTAATTATAACATCTGCTGGGGATCCTCTTCCTTTTGCTGTTGATGCTTTATCTAAAGGAGCAAAACGTCCTAGAATTCCTATTAAGAAAAAAATCCCAGATATTATTTGGTGTCATGTTGTACCATCTGTAAAAACAGCTCAAAGAGCTGAAAAAGCTGATGTTGATTTTATTATTGCTTCTGGGCGAGAAGGAGGCGCTCATTGTGCATGGCGAGACGTGTCGTCAATAGTTTTAATACCTGAAGTTGTTAGAAACGTTAACAAACCAGTTGTTGCTGCCGGTGGATTCTGTGATGGCGCAAGTCTTGCTGCTGCATTATCAATGGGCGCAGTGGGTATCCAAATGGGTACTCGTTGTATTGCAACTCAAGAAAGCGATTTTGAACCAATGTGGAAGCAAGCTATAGTTAAAAGAACTGAAGAAGATACACTTGTCGCTCGAGGATTATTTGGACCAATGAGGTTTTTGCGTAATGAACAATCTATAAGAATTGTTAATGAAACAATTAGAGGTGCATCTGATTTATATAGAGGAATTCCTGTTGGCTCAACATCCGAAATTATGCGATTAGAAATGGAAGGACTTGCTAAATTATTTGACGGTGATGAAGATAATTCAGTTATTCTTGGAGGAATTGTATCTGGTAGAATTCATTCAATTCCAACTGTAAAAGAATTATTTGATTCAATAGTAAACGAGGCTGAAGATATAATAAAAAACTTACCCAATAAAGTTATTTCGCAGGAAATTGAAGCGCAATAATTATTCTTCAATTTTAATTAAAAAAATGACTGCTAATAAATTAATCCAAAATTTAAATTCTAATAATATAAAGAAAATTAAAGAAGCTCTTGAAAAAATCGGAGATTTAAATTATAAAGAAGCTATTACACCTATTTTTTCATTGATAGATAGTTCTAAGAATACCGAAATAATTGATTCCGCGATTTGGACGCTTTCGAGGATAGCATCTCCAGATCAATTAATTAAATTACTCGATAATAGAAATAAAGATATAATTCTTTTTACAATTGAAGCTCTGGGACGAATGGAAGCAAAAGAAATTGCCGGTCATATCAGAAAATTTCTAAACGATAAGGATGCAGAAATTAGAGCTATGGCAACATGGACAGCTGGCAAGATCGGTGACATTGATAGTTATTCAAAAATTATCGAACTATTAAAATTTGATAAAGACCCTGAAGTTAGGAGTAATGCCGCTTGGACTTTAAAAAAATTAAATATATTGGGTTCATTTGAAGTCTTAAAAAATATTTCCGAAAAAGAAACGGATGAAATGGTACTATATAATATAAATGATGCAATTCAAACTCTCGAAGCTAATTATGGCTCTATAGAACCAATTTTATCAAGTAAATTTTATCATTGTAAATTAGAAACACCTGATTGTAAAAATTTAAAGAGGAAAACAATTAAATTTATTGACCAAAACATCTCTATTGAAATATTAATAGCAGATAATTGCGATAAAGCAAAAATTTGTAGTTTAAAAATTAAATTAAATTAATTTTTTATTTTTTTTTTCATTATTATTTCTTTAAATTTGAAATAAAATTAGATTAGATTGTAGTTATTTTGGACAAACTTTTCTAATCCATCTAAAATTGATATTGTGCCCTCTTTATTATAAACTTCTAAAAATTCATTCATCGTTGTTGATTTTCCATTTTTTACGGATAAATAACATAATAAAGCATCTGCAATAGCTTCTCTTGATTCTTTGGGGTCAAAGTCTGGCTTTTCATTCTTAAGAATACAATTGGTGAAATGTTCATCTTCATTTTTAGCCGATATTAAATAATATTTTGGAAATGGCCCATGTTCTACATAGGGTTCAAACCATTTACCTTTATTTTTACCCATTTCTTTATGAAATGATTGTATTTTAATTGGATTTTTCCACATATGATTTTCAAGAATTGTTCCTTTTGTTCCATATATTTCTAATGAATTAGTAATTTCTGAAACAACTGTAAAGCTAATGGTTATTTCTGCAATAGTCCCTTTATTATATTTAAGAAATATCATTGCATTATCCTCTGCTTTTTCTTTTAAATTAGTACATTGTTTTGTGATCCATGCAAATGCTTTATTAATACTATCATTTAAAATCCAATTAAGTACAGCAAATTTATGAACTCCCATGTCCATTAATGCACCTCCTCCAGCCATAATTGGATGACCTTTCCAAGATTCTGATTTCATTAGAGCAGGAACCTCATAAACTCCTTCGTAGGCTCTAATTAAAAAAATATCACCTATTAATCCTTTTTTAATTATATCAAATATATAATTATGAGCTGGTAAAAATCGGTGGTTCTCAGCTACCATAAATTTAACCCCTGCATTGTTAGTAGCCCTAATCATTTCATCACAATCTTCAAGCAAAATAGCCATTGGTTTTTCACAAAGTATATGTTTACCTTCTTGAGCTGCTGATATAACAAATTTCTTGTGTAAATAATGAGGTACCAATATTAATACAGCATCTATATCACTATTAAAAAAGTCCTGAAGCGACCCATAATAATCTGCATTAAAAAATTTTGCAGTTCTTTTTGACTTCTTTATATCGATATCATAAACTGAAATGAGTTTAGCTTTAGAGTTATTAATAAAAAATGGTTTATGAAATTGCCAAGCTCCACCAAGTCCTATTACTCCAAATTTTACAAAGTCCATAAGATTATTAAAATAAATTTATTTAAAATCTATTTTAAAATTTTAATTTTATATTTTTAAAAATAAATTAAAGAGATATTAAGCCATATTCAAGTTAATTTTAATTTAAAAGGCAAATTTCATTATTTAAAATAAAATATTTCTTATTTAAATTAAGGATTAAATATTTATACATTAAAAATTAGTTATTACAATCTAATATTTTGGAATAAATTCTAGATTTGCTTAAAACATCTATAGTTTTAATTCTTTTTAAAATAAATCCTTTATAAATTTTAAGAGAAAATTTTGCAAAATAAAAAGAAAAAATGCATTTTAATAAAGAAATTGTTTAAATTTGAATTTTAACATCAAAAAATTTTTAATTTTACCACATCAATCTTATAAAAAATATAAAATATTGATTAAGATTTTATTTTCTCAAATTAAAAGCTTTTGTGAATAAAAAATGTTTGAAAAAATGTTAGAAATATTTGAAAAAGATCCAAGACTTGCAGAGCATAAATTAAAAGTCAAATTAAAGAAAACCGAGAAATTTAGGATTGATGTTAAGGCAGGACGCCATAAATTTATTTTAGATGAAGATAAAGTTATTGGTGGAAAAAATGAAGGCCCTTCACCAGCGGAGTTGTTTCTTAGCTCTATAGGTGGGTGTCTATTGTCCACATTACAAGTTTGGAGCGAAATATTAAAAATAAAAGTAAATTCAGCTGAAATTCATATAAGTGGGATCATTGACATTTGGGGTTTATTAGATATGGAAGGAAAAATACCTGCTCAATTTCAGAAAATTACTATTGAAGTCAAAATTAATAGTTCGGAATCTAATGAAAGAATTCAAGAATTAATTCAAAAAACAGAGATGCATTGTCCAGTATATAATAGTCTAATAAATAAAATTAATACGCAAACTATTATAAAACAAATTTAAATTAAAAAATTTTTTATTTCTATCAATTTTTAGGATTTATGGTGTTCCGAATTTTTCTTGGACCTTTCCTCTTAATATTTTTCCAACTGGAGAAACAGGAAATTCATCTATAAATATTACACTTCGCGGCTTTTTAAAGCTAGCAATTTTACCTTTGCAAAATTCGATAATCTCTTGCTCAGTAGCAGTCTCGCCCTCTTTTAACTTTATAACAGCTCTTACGATAGAGCCCCATTCATCATTTGGGACTCCAATAACACATACATTTTCTATTTTAGGATGTTCCATTAAGCATTCTTCTACTTCCATAGGATATACTTTTTCACCACCAGTATTAATACAAGATTTCTTTCTATCTACAATGTATACTTCGCCATCTTTATCACGATATGCTAAATCTCCGGAATAGAAAAATCCATCTGGAGTCATGGACTCTTTAGTTTTATTAGGGTCTTTATAATATTCTCTCATAATCGTGGGACTTTTATAACATAATTCACCTATTGTTCCATCAGGTACTTCATTACCATTTTCATCGACTATTTTGTATTCAAGTCCAGTTATCATTTTTCCAACGCTTCTATCTTTAACACTGTTGATATCGCCATCAAGTTTGACGCTCACAATTGGAGACATTTCAGTTTGTCCCAATGCATCAAAGATAAGTGCATTTGGAAACAATTTGATCATTTGTTTTTTATATTTTCCTTTTAATAAAGCTCCACCTGACATCGCGATCCTCAAATCTTGAAAATTATAATTTTCAATATCAGGATATTCAATTATTCGTTTCCACATAGTCGGTACCATTAAAGTTATATGAATTTTTTCATTTTGTAAATAATCAATAACTTCTTTTGGATTAAATCTTTTACTGGAAGGAATTACTAATTTACAACCGAACATCAGCCATTGTACTAAGAAAATATAACCCGCAGAATGAAATAATGGTGGTAAAAGTAGTAAATTAATAATAGAATCTGGTGATGGAGTTTTGGAGGAGGCTGAAATTAATTTAAATCTAAGTCTTAATGGTCCCTTAATATTAATTCCTTTTGATCCACCAATTAAATAACGCCATATTAATGGAAAAATATTCTTCAATTTTCCACGCTTGGAATATGATAGTGGCGACTTTTCAGCAAGGTCTCTAATTTCATTACCAAGAAAAACTTTTGTATAAATATCCCAATGGTCCGGTATACCATAATATAAATCAATATCTCCTTCAGGATTTCCAGTTACCGCTAATGGCGGAATTTTTAATTTTTTATCAGATAGTAGTTCGATTACAGATATTTTCTTTAATAACCTTTCATCTTCGCTAATTGCCTGGAAAACTCCGAGACCACTCAATATTTTCATTGCATTTTGAATCTTTTTGTCCACTGACCTCTTTTCATAATCTCTATTTCCAAGTTTTGAAACAGGCGGTAATGCTGTAGCCATAAAAACTCCGACCATTTCTATATTTGTAATTAAGTTGTTATATGTTAAAACTACACCTTTTGGCATCCCCGTAGTACCTCCAGTATATAATATTAAACCGACATCATCATATGACATTTTTATTTTTAATTCTTTGTCTTTATTCCTATTTATTAGTCTATAATAATTGACCATATTCTCGGGAATATTATCTTCAGTACCAATTATAATATATTTCTTTATCTTCGATAATTTATCTTTAATTTTTAATATAGTCTGTAATAAATCTTCATCAAAAATAAGTATTTTAGCATCACAATTATCTATTATATATAACAATTCGTTTCCAGTAAGTCTATAATTAATTGGAGCAGGTATAGCTCCCAATGATTGGCACGCAAAGCTTGATTCAATAAATTCTGGAGAGTTGTAAAGAATTAAAGCTATTATATCACCTTTTTTAATCCCAAAACTTTTTAGACCATTTGCTAATCTATTAATATTCGAATTGAGCTCTTTCCAAGTTATTCTTTTATCTCCATATACAATTGAAATACGGTCTCTCGGATAATGCTTGGCTTTTATTGAAATAAATTTTTTAAAAGGACTTTTTTTCATTACACCCACTTATAGGTATTAAATGATACAATAATTGATGTTATAATATTTAATGTTACAATATTTAATGTTACAATATTTAATGTTATAATATTTTATTGACTAATTTATAATATTATTGACTAATTATATAAATTAATTCTTCTCAAAAATATTTAAAATTAAATTAATGATAGAAAATAAATTTTATTTTTCTTAAATTAAAGTCTAATCATAAAAAATTAATATCTATTTTAAAAAATTAACAAAATTATAAAAAATTATTAAATTTATTAAAACTTTTTCGCTTAATTTAAGCAAAAAAATTCGGAAATATGACTTATTTAAATATAATTGGACATTTAAATTCTAAATATTGAATCAATTAATACTATTATTAAAAAGATCTCAAAAATCTTAAATAATTCTACTTTTTAGTTTATTTTAGTTTATATTAAATAAAATATTTGGGCAATATTCCCATGAAAGAAAGTCTAGATACAAAAAAATTAATAAAATTTTTTGGAATAAATTCTACGACATTTAATTATTTTAATAAAAAATTGATGGAATTTATATTAAATAATCAAGATAACGAACGATTTTCTAAAAATAAAGAGATATGGCGTAATAAATTTAAATTACTATATAATTCTCAAGATTTAACAAATGATCTATTTATAATCCATCACTATATAATAACTCTATCAAGAATTATTCTAGAAGAGAAATTCGGTTTAAATATAGGAAATAAATTTAATATATTAGGATTAAATTTTGATTGGTATATTAATGTACTAGAATTAAACGAATGGGTGAGGAATGAAATTCGTAAATATTCTATTCAATCATCTCCCATTTTAGTTAATTTTTATCAAGAATTAGTTTCACAATCAATCAGGCACTCAATGGGTGAATTTTATACTCCAGATGTTCTAGCTCGTTTTATGATAAAGAAAAAATATAAATACGGAACTAAAGTCCTTGATCCTGCATGTGGAAGTGGTATTTTCCTTATAGAAATAATAAAGGAAATTTTAAATGCAAAATTACCTGTAAGTATTAAAAAAAATTACATAAATAAAATATTTGGGATTGAAATTAATCCAATTGCTTGTTTAATTTCAAAAATTAATGTGGCATTAATACTTTGTGAACTAATTGAAATTCAATCTATAGATAATATTTTTTTAGGAAATTCTTTAGACCCTTCTAACAAAATTATTAAAAAAATTGGGAAAGTCGATTTAATAATAGGTAATCCTCCTTGGCTGGTTTATCGAGATATCGAGTCTATCAATTTTCAAGAATTAATTAAAAAAATTGCTGATATTAACAAAATAAAACCAAGTGCTAAAGATATTTCCAATTTGGAAATGGCAATTGTCTTTTTTTATGAAGTCCCAAGACTTTTTTTACGAAAAAATGGTGAAATATTTTTTGTAATGACTTCAAATATTTTAAATAGTTCTCAATCTAGCAAGTTTAGAAATTTCTACGGGTTTAAGAATTTGGAAATTTATAGTTTTTCTAAAAAATTTTTTAAAATGAAAAGCATCTGTCTTTATGGAATATATTCTAATGAATCATCAAAACCGTTTCCAATAAAAATTAAATATTTTGATGAACAATTACAAATTATACACGAATCTCAATTAGTTCCAGCTTATCTTGAAGGTGAGAATGTCCGAAAGTTGATCTCTATTAATGAGAAAAACAGGTTAATAAAAATTTCAAATTCATTCTATTATGATAAAGTATTTAAAGGCGCAGATCTTTTTCCAAGAGCCTTGTTATATGCATCAGTAAAAAAAGTTAATTCCAAATTTTCAATTATCAATAAAGATTTAGAAGCTACAATAAAAAGTAAATCTAAATGGAATGATAAATATTATGAAAATATAGAAATAGAAAATAATTTTATATTTGATGTATTAAAAGCGGATCTATTACTCCCTTTTACATATAAGAAATTATATAAAGTAATATTGCCAATCGATAAGAATTATAAAAAAATTCCAATTGAAAATTTACCCCCAAAAATGAAGTCCTTTTATAAAAAAATCGATCAGATTTATCGTGAAAATAAAAAAGAAAATACAAAATTTTTAAACCTCTGGGAAAATATTAACTTCCAAAATAAATTAATTAACCAAAATCCTGATTTATATAAAGTTGTATTTAATGAAGCAGGGAATAAGTTAAAATCGGCGGTAATTAAGAAAAATATTATAATTGATTATACATTATTATATTACCAAACTGCAAATATTGACGAATGCTATTATCTTTGTTCTATATTAAATTCAGAATTTTTAAATTTTCAGTTAAGTCTAATTAAATCGAGTAGACATTACGTTAAACGCCCATTTAAATTTCCTATTCCAATATTTGACCCTCTAAACGAAAAACATCTTAAATTAGTAGAGCTATCGAAAATATGTGAAAAATTA
Source organism: Candidatus Helarchaeota ASGARD archaeon Hel_GB_B (assembly GCA_005191425.1). GTDB lineage: Archaea > Asgardarchaeota > Lokiarchaeia > Helarchaeales > HEL-GB-B > HEL-GB-B. The sequence goes on along the minus strand of SUPR01000062.1, from coordinate 5,574 downwards.
ATTAAGGAAAAAATACACAAAAATAATTACAATTTAATTATAAAAGAACAAATGAATGAGATTAATAAAATAGTTAAAGAAATAGTTATTTAATATGTTATTTAAGTATCTTACATATTTTTTTAAATTTTAAAGTTTTATTTGAACGATATTAATTTAGTGATCTGAAATGGATTGGGTTCAAGAAGAAGGAAAAATAAATGAAAATACATATTTAATAGATTCACTTTTATTTGGAACAGAAAAATCAATGAGTTGTTTTTTAATAGTAGGTAAGAAAAAAAAGGTATTAATAGATGCTTCTGGTAAAAATGAAGGGAGAAGAGTTGCTAAGAAATTAATCGGAATGGATTTGAAACCAGATATTTTAATTACTACTCATTCTCATTGGGATCACAGCGGTGGAATTTCAAGTATCATAAAAAAGATCTCAAATATTGAAATAATGGCTCATAAAGATGGCCTTGAAGCACTAGCTAATCCAAATGAGTTTAATAAATGGTTTCCTAATTATACCCTTGAATTAGACCCTATTACTGATGTTATTCCATTAAATGATGGCGATATACTTAACTTGGGCGATTTAGAACTTGAGATATTTAGTACACCCGGGCATACAAATTGTAGTATCTGTATTTTAGATAGAAAAAATAAAACTTTATTCATAGGCGATTCGCTAGGGTATAAAATTTCTAAAAATATCTTTTTTGGCCCTATTATGCCCCCAGAATTTTCTGAAAAAAAATTATTACAATCTTTTGAAAAAGTAAAGAATATTGATTATAAGAATATCTGCATTGCTCATTTTGGTTATTTGGCAGGTAATTTAGCAAAAAATTTACCCGATTATGCCAAATCAAAATATTTTGAATGGAAAAACTTTTTTCTAAATAAATGGAAGAAGAACCCTGACTCAAATTTTATTAAAAATGAGTTGGGAAATGAATTGCTTAATAAAGGTATTTCTAGTGAAAAAGCAGAAATTGTTTCCGAGATGTTCTCTGATTGGATAATTAAAGGACTAAAGATAGCAAACTTAATTTAATATTTAAATATAATTTTATTTTTAATATTTATTAAAAAAAATATTAATCTTCCTTTTTTGGATAAAATTCCGCTACGAATTCGCCATATGGGTCTCCTTTTAACATACATTTGGTCTCTCTAACTTTCCCTTCAAATTTAATACCTACATATTCATTTATCATATTAACTGTAGTCTGGAAAATCCCAGCAATAGGTATGCCATAACCATATTTTTCAAGATCTTTTTTTTCTATTTTAAAAGAATCGTCATAATTCATTCCAGAACACAAAAAGCATTTATCAATGCGCCATATTACTCTATGGGGGTCGCCCTCTTTCTCAGGTGGAAAATACTTAATATATTTTATATTATCACCTGTAAAAGAATAATAACCTGCTTTAATCCAAAGAGCATGATCACCTACAAAATTTGAGAAAATAACAGAACCTTCTTCGACCCATTCCATCAAAAAATCATGTCCAGCATGAGATGAAAGCTCAAAAACAGTATTTAACGCCTTCTCTAAACTGCCGTCTACTTCGATAAGTAATCTAATAATTTCTCTATAAGATAGATTTATCAATAATTTGCTAATCTTTTTTTGTTTTCTAAACATCAATCTTTTACCAATTGAAGATAATAATTTTTGCTTAAAACCAACTTTTTCTCTTATAACTCTTACCATTTCAATCACTTTTTATTAATTTATAAAAATATTCACAATGGTCATCCCCACTTGATACACTTTTAATTACTTTGCCTTCAACACTTTTGAATCCCTTTAATTTACCATCATTTATTGCCAATTTAAGATATTCCTCTAAAATTGCCATTGTAGGTATACAATAATGTACCCCTTTCTCTTCTACTTCGGATACACATAAAGGGCATTGATTATATATAATTGTTATCTCTATCTTATTTGATTTTTTCACTGTCTTTATCTTAAAATTCTTTACACCTGTAGCAACGTGAATTACATCTCTTAACATTTTTATAAGTGAAAATTTCCTTGGCTTATAATAGATATATATACTTTTCCCAATTCTATTCCCCATTTCCCGTAATTTGTTTTCTAATACTTCAAGTGATTCTAAATTTTTTCGGAGATATGCAAATACTTCAATATATATCATCTGAATTAAATAGATTGACCCTTTATCCCTTATTAAATTTTCTCTGGGAATCATCTCTTTCAAATCTTCCTTTAAATTTTAATAAATTTTATTCCAAAATTTAATTTCAAATGAATATTTTGTAAGATTAAAGGAATTATTAAAAATTTGTTTCTAATTATTTTAGTAATATTATTTCTTATAAACATTAATTCATTGTAAATACTTTCTAAATAAACTTTTCCAAAATTGAAATTCCGAATATAATTTTAAAATCGCATAAAATATTGTTAATTAGAAACAAAATTGAAATTAAATAAATATTATTATTCTAATAATTGTAATTAAATATATAAATTTATTTTTGTTTTATTTATCCTTATGACCTTAAAATAATAACATAATATTTCTTTTTTATTATTATTAAAAAAATAATCTGATTCTTTTTTTAGAAAAAAGTATCTAAATGTGCTAAATTATAAATTATTAAAATAACAATTTTCTAATTTTACAGATTAATTCATAATTTTTTTATATTTATTTCTGATTTTTAACTTAAATTTAAAGAAACTAAAAAAGTTAATTCATTAAATATGAACTCTGATCGGTTAAATGGTTTTTTCTTTTTAAAAGATGTTATTATTAATAAATTATGAGTAAATTAGAAAAATTTAATTATTATTTGTAATCAAGGAAATGCTAAATTAAATTAATATAAGATTATATATTAAAATTTATATTGATAAATAAAATTTATTAATTAAAATAAATAAAAAATATTATATATATGCTATTTAAGTTCAGAAATGTAAAAAAATTTTGATAAATTTAGAATGATAAATCTCGATTAATCAGTTGAATTTTGGTGATAAAATAATGGCAAAGTTAAGTTTTAATGATATTGATGAATTAAAAGAATATAAAGGAAAGTTATTAGAATATAGCGATTGGCATTTGGTGTCTCAAGAGGAAATCAATATGTTTGCAGATGCTACGGGTGATCATCAATGGATACATGTTGACATAGAAAAAGCTAAAAAAGAATCGCCTTATGGTGGGACTATTGCTCATGGTTATTATACAATTAGTCTTGCACCTGTATTAATTGCACAGATTTTTGAACTCAAAAAAAAGAAAATGGGAATAAATTATGGCCTTAATAAATTAAGATTTCCTGCTCCAGTACCTGTGGGTAAAAGAATTAGACTAAAAGCTGAATTAAAGGATTTAAAAGAAATTAAAGAAAAAGTGTATCAGGTGGAATTTTTATTAACTTTTGAAGTAGAAGACCAAGAAAAACCTGCTTGTGTAGCAGAAGTAATTTATAGATATTACGTTTGAAAATATAATGGTCAGGGATTGTAAAGATCGAAACTGTTATGATTAGTGTTAAGAATTTCTTTAATAAGAGCTGCAATATTGTCTAATAATTCAATTATTGATTCTTTTTCTTTATCTGGCGTGGACAGAAAATTTCCAAATATATTAAAATAATTTTTTAAGTCTATTAATTGTAGTATCATGGTTTTAGGCATTTTAATTTCATGCTTTATTGTTTCAGTATATGTATCATATTTATAGAAGCCCAATTTCAAAAGAATTTCGTCAATTATTTTCAAATAATTTAGAATTAATTCCATATCGTTATTCTCAATAAAAGTTTCAATGGCAAAAGGCAATAATTTATCTACATTTCTTAATTTTAGAATTATATCTCGTTCATTTAAAATTCTCTCTTTTTTGAGTGAGATTGCTAATGGGTCATTATTTAACCACCATTCAAAATAATGTGATGAACTACAAAAATGATATATTCGTTCTGATTTGTCATTAATCTTAATAGAAATAGTATTGGCAGATTTTTTTCCACAGATTTCACAAGTCCTCGATGACCCCTCATATGGTCTTATTTTATCAAAATAAGGAATTCTAATATACATTGAGTCTCCTTCAGGAGGTAAAAGTTCAAAGGGGATATTCAAGTCATTTCTAAGAGGTGTTGTATTATATGTGGATAAAATTGCAGCCCATATCGGCCCTCGAGGCTCTTTTATCCTTAATGGATTTCTCTTCGGATGGTTGTTACAATAAGTCCAAAATGGCGATTGAATTTTAAAACCACGAATTTCGCAGAAAAAATCTTTTTCATCAATAGATGGATATTTTATTTCGCCTTTATTAACTCCATTAAAAGGGCACGTTCCACAACAATCAGTCCCACCATTAGGCATTTAAAACACTAACTATTATATTTATTATTATTTCTTTATTACCATTAATTTTCAAAATTTAATTATAATTTTTTCAGAAATTCTCCTATCTTTAAAATTTTTAAGGAGAAAATTAATATTTTTTCTAAAATGTTTCAAAATTTATAATATAAAATAAACTAAAAAAAAGATTTGGCAAAATGTGTTTATTAGTTTATTAAAATTCTACAAAATTTTTAAACTTTATAAAAATAATGTATTAATTAAAATCTATTCAAATAAAGGTACTAACTTTCTTAAAACTAATTTTACCGTTTTATCGACATTGGAGGAAGTGTCTATAATAATATTGAAATAAATTGGTAATTCTCCTGTAGCCATTTCTTGAATTATGTCCGAAATTGGAAATTTAATAACAGGATTTATTGTGACAAGGAGAATTGGCATAAAATCCGGGACTGAAATATAACAATATTGAATTTCATTATCCTTAATAATACTACCTTTTTGCCCCAGGTTATTTAAAAATAATTCCAGACTTGAATATTCAATTCCAAATGAATAAAGAATTGTATTATCAAAAGAATTGATAGATATACCACAAATTTGGGAATCTCCACCCAAAGAAATCAATTCGTCAATGGCAGAATTTAAATAATTTTTAATTGATAAAACAGCAAATTTTTGGAAATTATCTTTTAAAATATTTTCAATTAATTTTATTTCAGATTCCGTCAACTTTATTGTTAATCCTTTTTCAATTTGAGAAGTATACCTTTTAAAGACAATATTGTATATCCATTTTATTTTATATTTAACAAGCTCATGGAATTGGTAAGAATCAACAAAGCAAAGAAATAAATAATCATCAATTTCGATACAAATTGTGTCAATACCATATATATCCATTGAAGTCTCTAGAAATCTAATATAACTCAATTTTTTGTTAAATGAATCCGTAAAAGAAAATAATGCAGAAAAAAATCCGGTTATCAGCCCAGTATCTAGACTTTTAATTGTTTTAATTTTATCAGACCAACCTGAAAAAAATATCGGCAAACCATTTTTATTTTGTATTAGCAGTCCAAGAATCGCCATTATTAATATCCTTTTTTAATTTAGATTATTTTTATATTTGATAGATCTTGCTTAACCTATTACTCTAAAAGAAGAATTTTTATTTATATTCTTTTTTACTATGTAAATAAAAGATTTTGATTGG
>SUPR01000061.1 GCA_005191425.1 Candidatus Helarchaeota ASGARD archaeon Hel_GB_B | reverse complement strand
ATAGGATTGCCGTGATTTCTTGGATTTAAACTTGGGAAAGCCACTCTTAATCCCTTTTTTCAGATTTCTGAAAAAGTTCGTATAAGCTGATTTAAGATGTCTCCATTCAGATTGCAATGCTTTTGCGTCCACCTCTTTTAAGAACTCAAACTGCTCTTTATACTCTTTCTCGGTCTTATATCTATGGTCGTGAAGGGCTTGGCTATCACCCTTCAATTCTTCATAGACCGTGTTCCGTTCCTCGAGCATCTTGTTGTAGATGAACCGACAGCAACCAAAGGTCTTGTTTAGCATCTCCTCTTGTGCTTTATTCGGGTATAACCTGACTTTGATTGCTCTATGAATTTTCATCTACTCATTTGACCTCGTTACTTTTACTATATTTTTATAGTTTTAAACCTTTTAGACCTCTAGTTCTTTTAGACCTATAGTTTTTAATATCCTTTTAATATTCTTAATCTTAATAACAATTCTTATCCGATTCATCCACCCCCTAAATGAGGTGGCTTTCTCGGATGACTTTGGTAAAATTCTGAATTAAATGATAATATACTAAAAAATTATGCTAAAATTAACATTATATTTTTTGTTGTCAATTGCTTTTACTTTTTTCATCATTTCAATTTTATGTTTTCACAATACATCAGACTATTAATCTTGTAAAATTAACACTTGTAATTAATACATCCATTAAATATACTTTATAACAAAAAATTTATATTTATATTTTATATCCCTAATATCATCTTTTTCTGTGGTATTTTTCTCTCTTTTCTGATTATTCGGTTAAATCTATTTGATAATAATATATTTATTAAAAACTTTTAGTAAAAATCATAGTTAAACATGAATTCTTAACACTTTTTTAGTTTATTTATTAGAAATATAATTATATCTGTTTTCATAACATGCCATCTAATTTATTTTTAAGTTTTGGAAAATCGATTGTTTATAATTAAAATTACTAATAATCTGATTTTTTTTAATAATATCTTAAAAATTTAAAAATATAAAAGGAAAATCATAGAAGATTATGAAAAATATTTTGAAAATGCACAGAATTAACCAATAAATAACCTTTTTAATTTATGGAATAATTATTTAAAATAAGAAATAATATGTAATAACAACTAGAATTTCATTATTTTTCAAATATTAATTTCAAAAGATTCATAAAAAATGTTTAATCAAATTTTTATAATTTTGCGAGACGAAAAAAAAATATGGGAATTCAAATGTCTAAAAGTAAAATCACTCAAGGAGAAAAATCATCGGAAAAAGGTATTAAAATCACGGTTAAATTTCTATCTGCTTGGCCATCGATTATTGGAAATAATAAAACAATTAACCTATATATTGAAAATAATACGTCCGTCTTAGATTTACTTAATTTTCTTAACAAGAAATATGGAGATGCATTCTCTCAAATAAGAGATATGATCGTTGTTTTAATAAATGACCAACATATTAATGCCCTTAATGGCTTGAATACAATACTCAAAGAAAATGATAATGTCTTAATGTTTTTAATATTTGGTGGTGGATAAACAAAGTAATTAGTTTTATTCTCTGGAATATCTACCATTTTTTATCCGAATCTTCTCGATACATCTTAACAATTTAAAAGATAGAGAAAAATTATTTAGAAGAGAAAATTCGATAATAATTAATAATATTCAATTAAAAAATAAATCCAAATTTTCCTAATTACATTTAATAAAAACATTCATAAAATTTTTTAGTCTATAAGCTACATTGGACACATTTATAAAAAGTTTCGAAAAGATTTCTATATTTGAAGTGCTAAAATTCATAATTTAATATAATTCTGAAATTTTATAATTTATAATTACCCCGAAATATTATATATAAAATCGGATATTATTTTTTTGCTTAAATTTAATTTCAAGACTTAAAATACATCATTCTTATTGTGGGCTAATTTAAATTATTTTTTTTCATTCGGATAAGTTAAAGAGAGATTAAAAAATTTTAAATATCAACTAATCTATCTTGATCATAAATTTAATAAATTCATGTAATGAGTATTATTAGGAATTATGTGTATAAAGATAAAAATTTTTAATAGAAGTTTTTGTAATAATATGTCCGTGAAATAAAGTTCATTTAAAAAAAAAATTTCATTTATATAAAATAAGCAAAATGTAATATTAAAATTATATCTTCAGAGTGAAAAATGTATTCCCTCTTTGAGTTAATTCTAAAGGTTCATTAAGAAAAACAAAGTGATGATTAAGAATGAAAGGATATACAGGAAATATATTAAAAATTAATTTAAGTGAAAATAAAATTGAGAAAGATACGATTACTAATCAATTTTGTGAGGAATATATTGGCGGATATGGATTTGGAGCAAAAATATTATGGGACGAGCTGAAGCCAGGTATAGACCCATTAATGCCCGAAAATATTTTGGTATTTGCGACAGGATGTGCTGGAGGTACTATATTACCTTCAAGCTCAAATTGTTGTGTTTTTGCTAAATCTCCATTAACAGGACTTTTTGGGATGGAAGTTATCCATGGGTCTATTGGGCAACAAATGAAAAGGGCTGGATATGACATTATAGAAATAAAAGGGAAGGCACCAGATCCCGTATTCTTATTTATTAATGATGATAATATTGAAATTCACTCTGCAAAGGATCTTTGGGGGAAAAAAGATACCGAACAAACTGAAAAATATGTTAAAAATCTTTATAAAGATGATAAGATAGCGGTAATATCAATTGGGCAGGCTTGCGAGAATTTATCGCCGATAGGATGTCTAAAAAAGAATAATAACCGCCCAGCAGGCAGAAATGGGTTAGGGGCAGTAATGGGCTCTAAGAACCTAAAATGTATTGCATTTAGTGGGACAAAAAGCATCGAAGTTGCAGATCATAAGAATTTTATGGAAAAAGCATATGACTTAGTTAAGACCGCATCCGGTCCTATTATGTCAAAATATAAAAATATAGGTACACCCGCTAATGTATCTGTTTTAAACAAAATAGGAGCACTTCCTACTAATAACTTTATTCACGGTACATTCAATAAATCCGAAGAAATAAGCGGTGAAACTATACTTAAAAACTGGGTAACAAAAAATATTGCTTGTTCCAATTGTCCAGTTGCATGTAATCATATCTCTTATATTTCTAAGGGAAAATATAAAGGTATATTTACCCCCTTAGACTACGAATCAATTTTTGCATTAGGAAGTTGTTGTGGAATAAGTGATATACCATCAATTATTAAAGCAGTAGCATTATGCGACAATTATGGGCTTGATCCTATATCTGTGGGAGTTTCAATAGCTTTTGCTATGGAATGTTATGAAAAAGGAATAATAAATGATAATGATACTGGCGGAATTCAATTAAAGTTTGGTAAAACAGAAGCATTAATCCAGATGATTGAGGACATTGCATTCGGAAAAACAGAAGTCGGAAAAATATTGGCAAAAGGTTCTAAATTTGCAGCAGAAACTTGGGGAAATGGGTCGAAAGAGTTTGCAATGAATATAAAAGGATTAGAATTACCTGGGTATTCTCTTAGGACCCTACAAAGTACTGCATTAGCTCTATCTGTATCTCTTACAGGGACTAATTATTTACAGAATGGGTCTTATATTCTTGATCCAAATAACGGGATTGAAAGGATGAAAATTGGACAAAATGATGTTAAATCAATAATTAGTTCTGAAAATTTATATGCTGTTATGGATTCTCTTATTATTTGTAAATTTACTGGTAATTGTTATTCTGGCGTGAATGAATTAGCAGAAATATATCAGTTAATTACAGGTATTCTAATGGATGGAGAAAAAATGCTAAAAATAGGTGAAAGAATTCACAATCTGGTTAAATGTTTTAACGTTAGAGAAGGAGCTGTAAGAAGCTATGATTATCCACCAGAAAGAACTTTTAAAGAGAAACTTAATAATGAACCTAATAGAGGCGCGATAATTGACCGGAAAGAATATGATAAAATGTTAGATAAATATTATGAACTTCGAGGATGGTCAAAGGAGGGCATTCCATCCAAGGAGAAATTAAAAGATTTGGGGCTTGAATTTTGTATTGATAAAATGGGAGGAAAATAAGGAGGTTATTTTATGCAAAAAAAGTTAATTGTTGATTCAGAAAAATGCACAGGATGTGAAATATGCGAATTTGTTTGTTCTGCAGTACATATGGACGTATTTAATCCATATTATTCCAGAATTAATGTTATAAGAATCGAGCCAGCTATAAACTTTGCTTTAAGCTGCCAGTTTTGTGAGAACCCGCCATGTGAAACTGTTTGCCCTTGGAATGCATTAGAAAAAGATGAAAAAACTGGTATTATGAAATTAAACGAAGATAAATGCGTTGGATGCGGCTTTTGTGTAAGAGCTTGTGATTTTGGAGCAATTTCAATGTCTCTAAAAGAGGAACGGATCTTTATCTGTGATCAATGTATAGAATTTGAAGATGGACCACAATGTGTTAAATTTTGTCCGGAAAATGCAATAAAATTCGAACCATTTGAATTATATTCGCAAAAGAGAAGGGTAGACGCGACATCAAGATTGATTATTGAATTAGCCAATGCAAGGAGTCAAGATTAATTTTTAAAAAACTTTTTCACTCTTCTATTCTTTAAATTTAGATTTTTATGTCTCCAAAACTTTAACTGCGAACGTTATAAATCCAGTATGTCCTATCATTCGTGTATTAGGCCTTAATTTATCATATTCGGGTTGCCATGTCCTACATAAAATTTCTAATGTATGAATATAATAAAACCCGTGACTTTTTAAAATTCTAAGAGTTTTTTCTACTTGGGAAGTAGTTGGTGAATAACATACAATATATCCACTATTTTTTAGGCAACCCGAGATTTTAGGTATAATATTCCATGGGTCTGCTAAATCTAAAATAATAACATCTAAATTTTTCTCATCAGAACCATCATTTATATCTTTTAATCTTAAATCAACTACTTTATCAAATCCAAATTTCTCAAGGTTCTTTTTTGCTACATTATAATGTGTTTCATTTTTTTCATAACCATAAATTTTTCCATTTGGACTTACATAATATGCCAGTGCCAATGTTAAAGCGCCACTACCTACTCCTGCCTCAAGTACTCTATAGCCCGATCTTATTCCAGTAAAGTAAATTATGAACGATGCGTCTTTTGGATATATAATCTGAGTTTTCCGTTTTGTCTTTAATGTAATGTCTCTAATTGTTGGCTTCAAAATATAAAACGGTTTACCCAATGAACTTTCTATTTTAATCCCAAATTCCTTTCCGATCAAATCTTCACAATTTATTACTCCTTTATTTGTATGAAATTCCTTTTGGACGCTTAAATCTATCAACCATTTATGGTTATTGTCATATACGATCAGTACAATATCATTTTGCTTAATTTTATTATTTTCCATAATTTATCATTCCAATTTTATAATTTTAATATGTTTACTTTTTATAAATTCAATTTATTATGAATTATTCAATCAATTTCATATAATTTTAAATGAATTTTAAATAATTCTCAAAACCAAATTCTCATAAATAATTTATGTAGAAAAATGTTAAGAGAAATACTTATAATTAATAATTATCAAATAATTTTATACAAAAAATTCGGCAAATCATTTTCTTCAGACAAAATTAATTATTTAGTATATTTACTAAACGATTTAACTTATAATTTAGACCGAAATATCCTTGATTTTTTAAATTTAATAAAATATAGGGTATTTTACTATTATAATTGCACCCTAAAATATATGATTATTTTAATTACTGATTTTACAGATGATTTAAAGGATGTAAAAAACTGTATTACAATTTTTAATTTAAAATTTGAAGAACAAATAGAAATTACTGATGATCAATCTATAAAAATACTCAATCATGATAATTTAACTAAACTTGTATTGGAATTTTTCAAGGAATTAAGTCCTAAAATTGTTTTTATAGGTCTAGGCGGAGTTGGTAAAACTACTATTACCAAATTAATTCGGGCAGAAGATATCCCGATGCAACACATTCCTACAGTTGTAGGAAATATCGTTGGAATTAAAATAGGAAATTTAACATTTAGTGGCTGGGATCTCGCAGGACAGGAACAGTTTTCTTTTACCTGGAATAAATTTATCAAAAAGTCAGATATAATTATTATTGTTATTGATTCATCTCAAGAAATTTCTAAAATAAAAAGGAATAGATATTTTGTTGACCTAATTAAACGCGAATCTCCAGAATCTAAGGTAATAGCCATAGCCAACAAACAAGACCTGCCCCACAAAAAATCTCCAGAAATAATTGGAAAATTATTGAATGTCCCGACCTTTCCTTTAATAGCGATAAATGAGGACCAAAGAGTTAATATGCTAAGTTATATTGCCGAAATCCTTGAATTAAGTGAAGAAATACAAGCATTGATCGAACCAATGGTACTTAGAGATGACTTAATACAACTAGCTGAATTAACATTAGAATTGACCGGTAATTTAAATAAAGTCCCCAAAATTTATGAACAAATAGCCATTTTATCGAATGAATTGGGTGAAAAAGATATCGCCGAATATTTCATGTCTAAATCTAAAAGTATTTCTGAATCAATTAATGAATACGTTAAAAATTTAATTGAAAATAAAAAGAAATCCTCAAAAGATTTGATTGAATTAATACACCCTGATGAAAAAAATATTGATGAACAAAATAAACAAATTAATGAAATGTCCAATAAAATCGTTGAAATTGATTCCGAAATTAAGGAATTAAAGGAAAAAATAAATAATGCTAAAAACAAAAAAAATTCTAAAATAATACTACAATTAAACTCAAAACTAAAATCGCTTGAAGAATTAAAGCGAGATTTGCAAGAAAAGATCATCGAATTGCGATTTAATAAAATTCAATATTTAATTACATAGGAACTTTTAAATTTCTATTTAATAAGAAAATTAATAAATCTAAAAATGACCCTAATTTAGATGAAAATAATATGAAATGCCCAAATTGTAATTTAGATCTTGTCCCGGTAAAAATAAATATTAAAGGATTTAATGTTAGAATTAAATATTCTTGTTGGAAATGTAAAAATAAATTCGAAGAGTTCCTAAAATTTAAGGACAGAAAAAATTGGATACCTATTTTACGACATGATATTTTTAGGTGCGATAACTGCGGTGAATACAATGAAGATTGGGCTTATCTTGATAATTTTCAGAAATTAATGGAAAACGATAATGATATAATTAAACGATTCCAATTTCCATTAAAAATTATTGTTTTCAATTGTAAATGCGGACATAGAAATAAAAAGATAATCCGGGATGAAATTTGGTATCACTTAAAAATAGAGTAAATTAGTAAATTAAAACTGTTTAATATAATAAATATCATAATAAATAACATAAACTCCCTAAATTCTTTAGTAATTCACAGTCTAAAATTTATATTTTATCCAAAATTTGAAGGAATTAACTTGTTCGGATGGTTTGATAAATTTATAGAGATTGATTTAACTACTTCAAAAATTAATATTGGAACTATTCCAGAGAAAATTTTAAAGAATTATATTGGTGGTAGAGGTTTAGGAATAAAATTACTCACTGATTTAATAAAACCAAAGATAGACCCATTAGGTCCTGATAATATTTTAATTTTTACTGTTGGCCCTTTAACAGCTACCTCCGTTCCGACCAGTGGACGGTCGCACCTGGCTACAAAGTCTCCTTTAACTAATACAATTTTCGAGTCCAATACCGGTGGATTTTGGGGTTATAATTTTAAAAAATGCGGATTTATGGCTTTAATTATAAAAGGAAAATCTCAAAGTCCGATCTACATAAAAATTGAAGATATAAATATTTCAATTGAATCAGCTAGCAATATTTGGGGACTAGATGTAAATAAGGCCAGTTCAATTTTGGACAATGAAGGTAATAAAAAGTTCAATTCTTTGATGATAGGCCCTGCAGGCGAAAATCTCGTTAAATTTGCTTCAATTATGAATGATTGTCATAGAGCATTCGGTCGAGGTGGTGTTGGTGCAATTATGGGGTCAAAAAACTTGAAAGCTATTCTCGTTAAAGGTAGCAAGAAAATACCTATTTATGACCCAAAAAACCTTTCTAATTTTGTAAAAACTGCAAATGATAAATTAATTGAAGCTCCCATTACTTCTCAAGGTCTATCTGAGTTTGGTACTGCTGCACTGGTAAACATTATTAATTTTTATGGTCTGTTTCCTATAAATAATTTTCAAAAAGGATTTGACAAACGAGCTAATCTTGTTTCTGGAGAAGTTTTGAAAAAAAATTATTTCATTAAAAAAGAATCTTGCTATGGATGTCCTATTGCTTGTGGTAGATTAACAAAAACTAAGACTATGACCGGAAAAGGGCCTGAATATGAATCTTTATGGGCATTAGGCCCTGAATGTGGCATTTTTGATCTCGAATATATAACCAATGCAAATTATTTTTGCAATTTACTTGGACTGGACACTATATCAACTGGTGTGACAATATCATGTGAAATGGAACTAAATCAGCGGGGTCTATCAAATACTGGGATAAATTTTGGAGATAAAGAGAAATTAATTGATATTATAAAAAAAATAGCATATAGAAAAGATTTTGGAGATGAATTAGCTGAAGGTTCCTATAATTTAGCAGAAAAAAGGGGTGGCATTCAATATGCAATGCAGGTTAAAAAACTTGAAATACCTGCTTACGACCCTCGTGGTGCTGTAGGTCACGGCTTAGGGTATGCAACTTCAAATAGGGGTGCATGTCATTTACGTGGCTTTTTAATTGGTCTGGAAATATTAGGAACACCAAAACTCATCGACCGATTTTCTCCCGCCAGTAAGGCTAATTTACTAAAAAACGCTCAGGATGAAGCTGCTGTCATTGATTCTCTTATAACATGTAAATTTTTGAATTATTCTGTAGGCTTGGACCACCTTGCAAGATTTATCACAGCAACTACTGGTATTGAATATTCTATAGAAAATTTAATGGAAATTGGCGAACGAATATTTAATTTAGAACGATTATTCAATTTGAGAGAAGGCTTTTCAAAAAATGATGATACTTTACCGGATAGGTTCTTGAATGAACCTTTTACTGAAGGTTCTTCCTCTGGAAATACTGTCGATATTGAATTACTAATCAATGATTATTATTTAGTTCGAGGCTGGGACATTGATGGAATTCCCACCCATCAAACTTTAAAAAAGTTAAATTTAATAAGGTTGAGTTAAATGATTTCTAAAAAAATTTATAATGAGTTTAGACGAATTGGAAAATACTTAGATTCGCATGATTTAGTATCATCCCATGGTGGAAATATTTCCATAAGGACTGGGAATAAAATTATAATTAAAAGAAGAGGGGCTATGTTAGGCGACCTCAAAATTACGGACCTTGTAGAAGTCCCCTTATTTGAAAATGACTCTTCTATTATGATATCTTCAACTGAAACTGGCGTCCATAGAGCAATTTATTTGCAAACTTCTGCTCTTGCTGTAATTCATGCTCACCCCCCTCATGCTATCGCTTTATCCCTAGTTGAAGATGATATCATAGCTGTGGACGCAGAAGGCGCATTTCTCATTAAAAAAATCCCCGTAATTGACCAAAAATACCCAGTAGGCCCTGTTGAAAGTGCAATAAATGTACCTCGCATTTTGAAAAATTATCCATGCTGTATGATCCGATCTCACGGAATATTCGCAAGGGGAATAACCTTAGAAGACGCCTTAATGAATGTGTCAGTTGCTGAAGAAATTTCAAAAATACGATATATGTCTCTTATTTTAAATCATATTGGGTTGCCAATAAAAATGAACCAGGAAAAACTCTTTAAAACCTGGTAAAAATTTCCTTTCAAAAAAAATTCATTATAAAATCATGTTATTACAAATTCTCTTTTCCAAACTGACCTAAAATAACCTTTTTTAGAAGCAGAGATTATTAAATTATGAATACCTATCATACCCGCAGTTTCTAATGTTATCAAAAATGATTTTTCAAAAATACTCAACTTATACTTATTCTCTGGCCATTTTATTTCTAAATTTACATCAATAAAAATAAAATTAGAGCTATCACTAATTTGAATCTCTAATTCAATTAATTCCCCTTCTTGATACAAATCATTTATTTCTGATACAACAACTATCTTTAATTTATAATTATAATATATCAAAATCGATGGAATCTGGAAAATTAATAAAATAATCAAATTTATGACAGTCCATAAAAATAACTTGTCATATTCATATTCCGTAATTCTAAGATAATCTACAAAATTAATAAGAAATTTAAAATAGAAAATAATATATCCAATTAACCCAAAGCAAATTGCAATTATTAAGAGATAATTTTTGTTATGTTTCATAAATAAATACTCTTTTTGATTATAATTATAATTATAAATTTATTATTTGAAGGTTTTTTCAATGTTTATTAATAATTTAATTTGCTTATAAAAAATATCATAAAAATAATTTAAACTTTTAAAAAATAAAAAGAAATGTTTAAATTTGGCATTAATTACAAGAATATTACTGCTAATATTGGTGCTATTAACAAGGAAATCATGTTCATTACTTTAATTAATGAGTTAATAGATGGTCCTGCAGTATCTTTAAATGGGTCACCGATAGTATCTCCAATTACTGCTGCCTTATGAGCTGGAGATCCTTTTCCACCAAGATTTCCTTTTTCTATCCATTTCTTCGCATTATCCCAAGCACCACCTGCATTTGCAAGGAAGATAGCCATAAGTAACCCTACAACTATATTACCAAAAAGACATGCAATCAATGCATATTTACCTAATATAAACCCTACGGCTATTGATACTATGATTCCCATAATCCCTGGAATTATTAAGTTTTTTAATGCTCCTTTTGTAGCGATATCCACACATTTCGCATAATCTGGCTTTGATTTTCCTTCCATTAATCCATCAATTTCTTTAAATTGTCTACGAATTTCATTTATCATTTTGAATGCTGTATTCTCTACTGCTCCAATTAATAATGATGAAAACAGAAATGGTATTATTGCGCCAATAAAAAGTCCCGCAATTATTAATGGACTATTTAATGCTATATTTACAAAATTAGTGATATTTGTTTCATCAATAACTGCACCCACCGTTGCAAGAGCTACAAGCCCTGAAGAGATTATTGCAAAACCTTTTGCACTGGCTGCTGTTGTATTTCCTGCCTCATCTAAAACATCAGTATTTTTTCTAAGCTCATCCTGCCCTGACATTTCAGCTATACCACCTGCATTATCCGAAATTGCACCAAATGTATCTATTGATTGGATCATACCTGTCATTGATAATAGTCCAAGAGACGACAGGGCTATCCCATAAATCCCTGCAAATTCATAGGCAAATATTATCGTAATAGCTACCATAACTCCCGGAATTGCTATTGATTTTAGTCCTATTGAATATCCTTTTAGTATATTCGTAGCAGGCCCTGTTTCACCCGCTTTTGCAATCTCTCTAGCATATTTGTGATTACCTGACGTGAAAATTTGCGTATTATACGCAATAATAATTGCTACAATTAAGCCCATTATGGCAGATAATAATACACCTACCCATATAGGTAAATTGAAATGCCACATTCCTCCAGTATAAGCTCCCTGATTAAATAACATCAAAGCTGCAAAAGCTCCAAAAAGTACAATCGAAATTATTCCTGATATTAATAATCCTCTGTTTAATGCTTTTATTGGATTATTCCCTGCAGATATTTTATTTGTGATAAATATTGCTACTATAAATGATATTATTCCAGCGCAAACTACTAATATAGCAAAATAAAGTCCATTTAACCCCAAATTAATTTCAGGTTCAAAGGATATAATCATTGATACCACTAAGGTTATTGAAAGCGATTCAAAAAGGTCTGCACTCATACCTACACAATCTCCGACATTATCTCCGACATTATCTGCAATTACACCTGGATTGCGTGGGTCGTCTTCTGGAATACCCTTCTCCACCTTACCTACAAGGTCCGCACCTATGTCCGCAGATTTTGTATAAATTCCGCCTCCAACCCTGCTAAAAATACAGACTAAACTTCCTCCGAACCCAAAACCAGTCAAGTATATGGGATCTGTATACCCTATAAAACTATAGATATTGAAAAGTCCAAATATCGATAAAAGGATAATTCCCATCATAAATGAACCTAATGCTGCTCCTCCATTAAAAGCAGATTTTAGACCTTCTCCTATTCCTCCTTTCGTAGCATATGCTGTCCTAATGTTTGCTTGCGTCGCAATATACATTCCAATATACCCACATAAAATTGAATCACCGCATCCCAAGACAAATGAAATAAGCGTAAATGGGATACCTCCATAAAAGATAAAATCCAATGTAAAGTAAAAAACTACCGCTAAAACTATCGATATAATCAATATGTAGAAATATTCCCTTTTTAAATATGCATTCGCTCCTTCTCTGATCGCTTTTGCAATCTTCTTCATCTCATCTGACCCTTCTTCCATCTGTTTAATCTTGAATATTAATAGTATCCCTACTATAATTGAAATCACTGCTATTATTGGGACAATGATATTTAAAGTAAAAAATAAAGGTTCCATAACTTTCCATCTTCTTTGATATATTCTTTATTTTTTTTTGAAATGTAATTTTTTTTAAAAAGATACTATAAAAAACAGAAAATAACATAGTTTAAATATTTTTTCCCATTTTAGATATTAAATATATCAAGTTTAAATTCAAATCTCCTTAACTTTTCAATACTTTTTCTAAAATTATTTATTATTACAAATGCTAATTTAAAAATCATCAAGATTTTTTTTTTAAATAATGTTAATTCCTATAATATCTTATATAATGAAATTTTTAAAGTCTAATTTACAGCCATTCAATTCTTTAACCATTAGATTAGATTTATTTTTCTAATTTAATCAAATTTTTAAAATTTTCCTCTATTATGTTAAAAAATGAGGATAAATCTTTTCTTTAAATTAAAATCAATTATTTTCAATAAATTTAATTGAATAACTGGAAATTCTCCTTAATAAACTTCTTTTAACATTTTTAAAGGCTTAAAATTCCCTTTTGGCCCATGCCAACGGAATTTATTAACGGTATATTTCCCAATTTGAATTGCATGTTGCGGACATTGATGAATACAACGTAAACATAGTGAACATTTTTTATCAAAAATAATTTCATCTTCAATCAGAGAAATATTATGGTTTGGACAAATTTTGACGCATAACTCACATCTTATACAATTCTCATCAACTCTAAATCTTTTCTTTAAATATCCTATCAATATAATGTAAACTAGTTTAAAAAAAGGCGATATCAATAAACTGCCCACAGAAAGCGGTAACTTTGACTTAAATTGTGCAATATCTCGCTTACTTTTAATTTTTATTATTATTTCTTTTATCCTGTCAATAAAATTATCTACTTCGGGTATTTCGTCATAATTCCGTTCAAGGGCTTCTTTAACATATTTAGAGTCCTCATTTAGCATTATAAGTCCATCAGAACCTGGCATTTTCACCGCAACAGACCCTAAAAAAACAAAACCTTTTTTCTCCAATCTCTTAAAATTCCTCCTGATCGCATTACCTGCTGAATACCCCATTGTTACAAACATAAACAATCCAATCGGTAATAATTCTCCCGGTTTACTTGGTATTCTCTCTAAATACTTTTTAACAACTTCCGGACTGTCAAGGTCAAATATCGGAAACCCAAAACATATTAAATCAAAATCCCAAACTTTTTCAGGCGGAAATACTTCTATACATACTCTAATAACCTCTATAGAAAGTCCTAACTTTTTTAGTGAATCTTCAATATATGATGAAACATATTCTGTATTTCCTGTCCCACTAAAATAAAGAATTAAAAGTTTCAATTTAATACACCATTAAATTATCTGTTTCTAATTAAGTAATTAAAGACATTAAATTTATTATATAAATCTTAGTATGAAATTCATAAATTTTTAATAAATATACGTGTGATTATTATTATTTAAAATTGTTATTAATTTAAAATTAAATTCAGTATCGATTTTAATATTAATTTATAGATATTAAAATGTAATTTAAACTCAATCTAATAATAATAATCAATAATTTTCTAAAATTGAAAATTTCAATATCTTTTTATGATAAATTGACAAATCTAAATTTATGGTTTCAAATGAAAATAAAAAGTCTAATGAAACAAAAAAGAATAAGTCTGAAGGTGTATATAAGTTAAAAAGCAAGGAAGAGAACGAATTTGAAGATAATGCAGTCGCAAATATGATCTCTGGTGGAACGTCTGTTATGATTGCAGGGCTTATTGCGGGGTTATTTGGGTGGATTGCTACTGTTTTCGTATCAAGGCCTGATATAGGTATTGGTGCATCTGGATATGCATTATTAAGTACTGCAAATTCAATGATTATAATTATATCATCTTTATCAGGAGGGATAAACCAATCTATTTCGAAATATATTGCCGAATCTTATGTTGAATCTAAAGAGACGGCTTTAGAATATGCTCGGGCTAGTTCTTTATCGACGAATATATTTGGAATTTCAATTTTATCGATTTTTATGGTCATTTCATTTTTATCTTTTAAATTTTTAACATATATTTATGGTATCATATTTTTATTTGCTGGGCTTGCTATATTTTTTTCTTTTTTTAGAGATAATTTGATAGGGAATATAGGTGGGTTTCAGAAATTTAAGACGATTGCTATCATTAATTTTACAGGAATAATTGGTGGAGTTACTTTAACTCTATCTATTTTTTATGTACCTCCTCCTTATAATCAGATTACATTTCTAGCCCAAGTTTTTGCGGCCCCCCTCATTCAAATAATTTTCGCTTTAATATTTGCAAGAAGGATTTTTCCGTATAATGTTTTTTCCATTTATAAATTACCATCATCTTGGAAATTTCCAGTTAAAATTAGTAAATATGGTTTTTATTGTACTGTCCCACAGGTAATTTTAAATCAATCGATTTTCTGGATACAAATTATGTATTATCAAATGTTTTTTGGTCCGAATGACCCGATAGTCGGTATTGCTGGAATTTTACTGGGATATTCTGGGGTTATGGGTGCTATAAATATGTATGGTTGGCCCCAGATCCCGGCAGTCTCTGAAGCCAAGGCGCGGAATAACCAGGATTTAATAGACAAACTTGTGGGGCAATGTTTTAAAACAGGATTTAATATTAGCATTATGTTTCTTGTATTTTATATTGGACTTGCTCATCCAATTTTAGAGTTATTTCATACTGCTCAATATTTACCTGGATATGTGCCTTTTATTTTATTAGCAATTTCAGCTACAATGATTGGGATTGTATTCATTATCGCATCTATGATGGTAGGTTTGGGGCGTGCTAAGGTCGCTTTTATTTATATATTAATTATTATTATTAGTGTTTTTGTATTAACTCCAGGTTTAATCATATTATTTAGTCTCTATACTAATAAATATATGGCATTATTTGCGGGGCCGTTAGGTCTTCTTATCCCTACCATATTTGTTCTACCTTTTCTATTTAAGTCGCTCCCTAAATATACTACAAAACCCTCAAAATATTATCTATTCATTTTATTAAAAGGATCAGTTAGCGTAGCTGTTGCAAATATCATTTCATATTTCATCGAGAATTTTGTTTATCCCTATAATACATTTTTGAACGGTATTCCTACTGGATTTTTAGTAGGAATTGGTATTAATACTGGTATTTTCATATTTCTAATATGCTTTTTATCTGCCCTCGATGATCAGGACTGGGATTTATTTAAAAAATTTCTTGGTCCATTAAAATTTTTGACTCTGGCACCAGAATGGTTATCTAAAAACTCTCCATTTCACCATAAAAACAATAGCTTGGATTAATAACTCCATTTTGTTTTATTTTTTTATTTTATATTTCAATTTCAATTTAAAAATTAACTATTTTAATCGATTTTTATGTTTGGGCATCTAGGCTAAATTTCTACCTATGTCACCCAATAATATTAAATAATTTTTACTATCAATCTACGACCAATGTTTTCCACATTAATACATAATTTAGTATTAATTATTTACAAAATTTGTTCCAAATAATATTTTTATATCTCATTTCCTTTTATAGATTATAATAATCCAATAAATTGGTGTATGAATGAAGAAATTTCTAGATAAATCTTATAATGATGCATTAGATACAGACATCAACGAAAAAATTGAAGATACCATAGCTTATTTTGACGATATTATTGACCAAATTGTTAATGAAAAAAATAATAATATTAATGATAATATCAATAATGAATTAGTATCTGATATCTGGTTTAATAAAGGTGTACTATATTCGCGATTAAATAAATTAAATCAAGCTTTACATTGCTATGATAAATCACTTCAAATAAATCCATTTAATTCGAAAGCACTCGTAAATAAAGGTGTTATCTTCCATAAATTAAATGATTTGGAAAAAGCACTTGATTGTTTTGATAAAGCGCTTCTAACAGACCCCCAAGATGCAAATTCTTGGTTTAATAAAGGAAATGTATTAAAAGATCAAAAAAGATTTAAAGACGCATTGATTTGCTATAAAAATGCCTTAATTATTGATTCAAATCCTGAATTTTGGTTTAGTACAAGTTTAGTGCTTGAAAAAATGAGACAATTTGAAAGCGCAATACTTTGTTATGATAAAGCATTGGATTTGGCACCTAATAACCCCCAAATTTGGAGTTCGAAAGGATCTCTTTTAAACAAAATAGATGAAAATCACGATGCATTAGAATGTTTTGATATTGCGCTTTCAATTGAAATTAATCCAGATACATTATACGAAAAAGGAATGATATATTTCAAATTAAATGACCCTAAACAAGCATTGGAATGTTTTGAAATGATTATTGAATTGGACCCATCCAATGTTAAAGCACAATCAGCCCGTCGTATTGCTAAAAAATTATTAAATAAACTTTAAATTTAACATATTAGTTATTTATTAAATCAATTTTAATAAATCTATTAAGTTAAGGAAAAAATAAGGAGTGGAAATTACTCCTTGATGATAGCAAGGAGACCAGAAAATATTTTATGGAGGAGATATTAAATTTTAAAAGAACTGAGGAAAGACAATTCTATTTTATTAATAAAAATATTAGTGGATAACATTTTGATAGAGGGGCAATTTAAAAAAATATAAAAATGAATATGAAAAAAGAATTAAAGAGAATAATTCAGCGGAAGAATTATTAAAGGTTTTAAAATCAATTAAAAATCCTTAGTAAATAATTAATACGTTATTCAATTAAATATCTAAAAATATTTTAAATACCATTTAAATAAACCAACTTAAATTTAAAAAAACTTAAATATTTACATAAAATAAAGTAGCAATATTCATTATTTTTTCAAGTGAGGTATATGACAAAAAAAGAGATAGACCCATATGATTTTGCTGATATTACCATAAAAAAGGATTGCTTGTTAGTTTCAAGAAGTAATAGTGGTAAAATCAATATGATGGCATTAGCGTGGAAAAGCATTGGTGAATTATGGGGGTTTCCAATTTGCACGGTGGCGGTTGCTCCATCAAGATACACATATTCATTATTAAATGAGGTTCATGAATTTACTTTAAATGTTCCGTCTCCTGATATTGAATCAATAGTTCTTATGGCTGGTAGTTCATCTGGTAGAGATTCTGATAAAATTAAACAGTCTGGTGTAAATCTTACACCTTCAAAAAACATTTCTGTCCCATATATTGAAGAAGCAATGATATCTTATGAATGTAAAGTGATACATACAGTTGAATCTGGTAATATTTGTAGTCATCGATTATTTTTTGGTAAAATTCTTGCAGCTTATATTGATGATAAATTTATAAAAAAATAAATAAATAATCTTAATCAATTTTTGCTAATTCTGAAATAACTTTTGCCTTTTTTCTAAATTTTTCGGCCTCTTTTAATTCACTTAATTTTTCACAAAACTTTGCAGCTTGTTCAAAATAATCACTAGCGAGTTTATAATTTTTTTCTTTAATAGCTTCTTCTGCTTCTTTTATAAATTTATTTTTTTCTTTAATAATATCTCTATCTTTGTTCAATCTTTCTGCAGTTTCTCTATATGACTGGGCAATTTCAATTTCGCCTAATTCATCAGAAATTCTGGCAGCTTCTTTAAACTCCTTAATTGCAGCGTCATAGTTATTTTCGTCCATAAATTTTTTTGCATTGGCAATAGCAATTGATCTATTATCAATTAGACTTCTATGCATTGAAACTTTTTCTACTTTTGTTTCAATATCTTTAATTTCATCCGAATATGTGATATTATCTCCTAACTTTAAGGAAATTTTAGCTGCTTCTTTATAAAATTTTAATCCTCTTTCAAAATTCTTTTCATCTAGTGCTTCTTTGGCTTGATTTTCTAGGTCTTGGCGTTCTTTTATTAGTTTTAATTTCTCAATTTTATTTTTATATGTTTGGACTTCATTTGTTTCTCCTAGATCATATAAAGTATCAATTAATTCGGTGTAATATAATATCAATTCATCTGGACTTCTTTTTTCATCCAATTTATCGATGTTATTTAGCAATTCTTCTTTTCTTTTTAGTAATTTTTCTTTTTCTTCTTGTTTAGCCACTTCTTCTCTTAATTCTTCCGCTTTTTTTCTATATAATTCAGCTCTATCTGGTTCTCCCATCTGAAGAGCAAGATTTCCTGCTTTTATATACATTTCAAAAGCTAATTTATAATTATTTGTAGTTAAAGCTTTTTTTAATTCTTCTAAGACTTTAGTATATTCTTCAACAATTTCTCCTCTTTCTGAGAACCCTTTTTTCTCCTTTTTTTCTGTTTCCATTTTTTCAATTTTGCTTTTTTTCAATTCTAAGGCTTGTTCTCTCAATTTTTCTATGTCATTTTTCTTTCCTAATTCTTTAGCTATGGCTATTGCTTTTTCAATATAATTTACAGCATTATCTACGTCCCCTTTTTTAATACTATCCTTAATTTTTTCCAGTAATTCAGAATATCTATTTTTTGATTCTTCTCTTATCCTTATTGTAGTCCTAATTGATTCCATCTCTTTTTCTTTTTTAAATAATTCATTTGCTTCTCTTCTAAATTCTGTTGCCCGGTCTTTAGGCGCCATTTCTGCAGCTTTTTCAAATACAACAGCTGCTTTTCCAAATTCGCCTTTATTAATATATTCTTCGGCTTTACTTAACATTTCAATGCTATGTTTTTCTTTTTCATTGAGTTTTGTTTCAATTGTTTTTTCTCCTGTCCGTAATGATGCGGCTTTTCCTTTATATTGGTCTGCTAAATCAGGATGCCCCAATTTATTTGAAATTTCTGCAGCTTTTTCATAATATACCGCAGCTTCATTTAAATCACCTTTTTTATAAGCCCCTAATGCCTTAATAACTAGCGTCCTTACTTCTTTTGTCAACTCTATTTTATTTAGCTTCTCTTTTAATTCATCTGACATTATTTACGCCTTATTTTTTAGATTTTGAAATTATCTTTAAGCTATTATTCATTCGATAATTATTAGAATTCTGAATTTATATTTATTGGGATTTTTCAAATTTCTATCATAAATTATTATTTTTTCGGGTTTTTCTTTCCCAAATTTAAAAAACTTAAATAAATATTTTCAAAACAAGTACATTTAATTTTTAAAAGTTCATTCATAATTTAAATTAAGAATACATTAACATTTATTAGATCCAAATTAATAAATTATCATTGAAGATATTCTTATTTGGTGAATTATTGATGAAATGCCCAAACTGCGGTCGCACTATTGAAAAAGGATGGAATTTTTGTAGGTATTGTCGATATGACTTAAGAAACAATAAAAAAGTAGAACCAAATATTAAAAAATCAACAAGAAAAAAAATATGTCCAAAATGCGGAACTCCAAATGATATTAATAATAAATACTGTCTTCGATGTGGTAATAAATTTGCTATTTCCCAAGATATCGTTTCCAAAAATGAAGAAACTGAAAATTTACCGAAAATAATGGACTCTAATGAGCCCTTGACTGCTACACCTGAAATTGATGAACATCAACCAGTTTCTGAAAAACCTGAAAAAGTCGAAAAAGTAGAACTCCCTCCAATTGTTAAATCGTCCGTTCAAATAAAGCAAGAAAGTGATAAATTAGAAACAACTATAAAAAAACACCCACAAGAATCAATCGGACCAACGGAAAATTTACAAGATGAAGAAAATTTTGAATATATTAATTGGATTAAAAATCATGGATTAAAAACGATTAATGAAATTAAAGAACAAATATTTGATAATTGTGACACTCTTAATTCCTTTTTATTTGAAATTTTATCAGAAATTCGGGAATATAGTGAATGGACTGCTCCTGACCCTATTAACGATAAAAAATTCTTATCAATATATGGTCATGATATTGAACTCTATGCTTCATCAATTGATTGTAAAAAATTTAAAGATAAAGTTAGATGTAAATCAATAATTCAAACTTTTATTAATTCACTACATGAAGCTATTACTCAATTAATGGCACTCATTTAATTTAATTATTATATTTTAGTTTTCTATACTATTTCAAAATAATTTATATAGAAGAGAGAGGACATAATTTTATATAGAAGGTGTTTAAATATGCAACAAAAAAAATTATGTCCCCGTTGTGGCAGTCCGATGAATGAAGAAAATGACTATCTTGTGTGTCCTATCTGTCATTATACCAGACGTGAAAAAGGAGAAGAAGAAATAACCACATCTATTAGAATTCAAGATACTGAAGTTGAGAAAGAGAAAAAAGAGCTAAAGATTTTTCAAATAACTAAAGAGGGTGTAGTTTCAACTAAAAGTTTAGACTCTAGAGGTATTTTCATTATTACAGATCCAGATAACAATACGTTATGGATCTGGAAGGGTAGCAATTTGTCAAGTCCTATGTTATCATATAAGGCGGGAACTGAATCTACCAAATTAAAATCGTCCGAAAAAATGTATAGTGCAAAAATTGTCCATATAGAAGAGGGAACCGAACCTCCTGAATTCCCTAAACACTTGGTTGTCGGGGAAATTAAGGAAGTTAAAGCTTTTGATAAACCAAAATTTTATCGAATTGAAAAAGGTGAATTGGTAGAGATACCTAAACCTGTTTTTACTACTGGCGATGCATATATTGTCGATAATGGGGATCAAATATTTATTTGGATCGGCATTAATTCCTCAACGGATGAAAAGTTCGCAGCAGCTGTTTTATCAAAAAAACTGGACGAAGAAAGAAGAGGAAAACCAGAAATTACCACTATTGAACAAGGAAGCGAGCATAACTACCCTGTGTTTTTCAAGTTAGTTTCAGGTCTAAAAATTGTAGATTCTGACGTGGCAGAATCATTACTCAAACCTGTAGAGAAGGAAGTCTGGAAACCTGTTCTATACAGGATTTCAAGTGAAGAATTTGATTCAATAAATGAGATGATATATATACAAGTCCCGTGTAAAGCAGAAAGCCTAGACTCTGAAGATGTATTCCTTCTTGATGACCGAAACTCTGATACAACATTTATTTGGATTGGTTCAAAAGCGAACGTAAAAGAAAAAGTCGTAGCAGGTCAATTAGCTAGAAAATTCGAATTAGAGCGCGCAGGTGTACAAAAGGAAATTTTTATTGAAGAAGGTGAAGAACCCGAAGAATTTTTACGCCTATTAAAAGAATGATTAATCTTTTTTTCTATTTCTCTCTATATAAAATTAAAAAATAAAATTTATAACTTTAAAATTTTTGATTTAGATTTTTTACATGTTTTTTAAACTTTTTTATTGAAATGCTCCACATTCTGGACAAAATTGGTCAGTTTCTTTTATCATTGCACCACAAGAAATACATTTTACCATTTTTACATCTTCAAGTTTTATCTTTTTTGATTTGGCTTTGACCTTTTGAGTTCCCTTTTTTTCTACATGTTCTACTATTTCAGATTTTGGTACCACTATAGATCCTATAAACACAATTATAAATGAAATTAGACTGAGCCATCCTCCTATCATATTTGGAAAGAAACTTTCAACAAATTGTATGCCAAACATTGAAAACATTAGACCAATCATATAATAAAATAAAGGAAATGAAATATATCCTATTAATAA
>SUPR01000060.1 GCA_005191425.1 Candidatus Helarchaeota ASGARD archaeon Hel_GB_B | reverse complement strand
GATTCAAATTTGTATGTCTTAGTGGACAAAAATGATCTTATGTTAATAGATTCAGGAAATGGCATTACCTTTGACCAAAATCTAAAAGTTATTAAAAACATTTTCAAATCCGAGAATAATACGGAATTTAAAAATGAGTATATTAAAAAAATAATTCAAACTCATTGTCATATAGATCATATTTTGGGTCTTTATAAGTTTTTAAAAATAATAACTCCTAAACCTCAAATAATTGCATCTCAAATTGAAGCTGCTTTTATTGAAAATGCTGATAAAAAGGTAATAGTTCCTATCATTGGAGAAATTATTGGCCCAATGTTTTCTGAAGTTTCTGAATTAATTAATGGTGCCGGAATCTATCCCGTTAATGTTGATGTCAAACTAAATGATGGGGACTATCTCAAATTTGGCGACTTTAATTTCAAGATAATTTTAACTCCTGGACATACTCCGGGCAGTATTTGTTTGTATGACGAAAATTTCAAATTAATCTT
Source organism: Candidatus Helarchaeota ASGARD archaeon Hel_GB_B (assembly GCA_005191425.1). Lineage (GTDB taxonomy): Archaea > Asgardarchaeota > Lokiarchaeia > Helarchaeales > HEL-GB-B > HEL-GB-B. Next base: position 21,844 of record SUPR01000060.1, on the reverse strand, counting down.
TACGGGTGATACTGTTTTTACAAATGGTAGTTTCGGTAGAGTCGATTTTCCAATGGGAAATGGCAAAGACCTTGTAGCATCACTAAAAAAATTAAGCGACCTAAATGTAAATCTGTTGCTTCCTGGGCACATGAACCCTGTTCTAAAAAATGGGTCGAAACATATAAAATTAGCTTATAGAATTGCATCTTCTTATTTATGATTTTGTAAAATTATTTTTTTGTAAAAAACAAGCTGGGGTCTAAAAATATCCTTTATTCTTCTTCCTCAGGCTCTCTTCCTACTAATACATACACCATAACCAAAATTGTAACTATTACTCCTAGGAACATAAGAATATTATACAAACCTTCATATTCGAGTGATGTTAATGCCTTAATTTGTCCTATATAATATATAATATCCATTAAAGTCATTGGATTCACTGGTTTATATTTTATTTTGTATATTTTAAGTTTTATGGTATAAATTAATTAAATGGTGTTTAAGAAAATTAATTATAATAAATAAAATAGGCTTTTAATTAAAATTAGAACAATCATCTCAGAACTATGGGTCTAATTCAATTGATCTCCATTCTTCAATTAAGTTAATATATCTATCATCGTCGATTTCGATGGTTTCAAAATTTTCAAAAGCAATAGAAAAAAATTTCGCCAGAAGATGTTTACAATACTTTGCTTCTCTTTTTAATACAATTTTTATAAAAAAATCTTTACAATTACAGAAATAATCATCTAGCGTTAGATAGTCTCGATTCTTACTTGTTATTATCCAAACCTCTCTATTACTAGGTTTAAAAATATATTTCTTCACTTTATTCTGAATGGCCAGACTCAGTCCCTTCCAAAACCTGTCGTCAAATAACCTATCCAATTCTTGAAGTTGATTAAGTGAAATTGTCTTACTTTTTTTAATTTCATCAAGAATCTCAGTAAATTCTGTCATTGCTCCACCTTATGTAATGGGAAGAGAGGGAATTTCAATTAAGTCAACACGACTTTAATTTTTGAACCCTCGATTCAGCTCCAGAGATATATTCTCAGTGAATTCACCGGTTGTTCCGCTTTTATATGTCCCGAAACCGGAATCATAGCCAAGCTAGACCATCTTCCCATTAGAGGTATATCCATTTTTTATATCTATCAATTTAAACACAACTTAAACAAATATTATTTGTATCTTGAATTTAGCTTTTTAGCTTTTATTCAAAAATTTTAAATTTTTGGTATAAAATAAATTGCTATTTAAAAATTTAAAATATTTATTTTTTAAAAAAATTTTATAATTTTAAAAAAATAATTAGATATTTAACTGATTTTATCTTTTGGATGCATGAAAAATGGACAAATCTAATAATATTGTAAGCTCTCAGAAAATATTAAGTGCGATTTCTAATGATGTTAGGGCTGAAATTCTAAAATTATTGAGCCGGAAAAATCCATTATCTTTTACAGAAATAATGGAAGAGAGAGGATTAAATCCATCCCAAGATGCCGGAAGGTTTGGATATCATTTACGAGAATTACGAAAAGCTCGGTTAATAAAGGGTGGTCCCGAGGAAGGATATCAATTAACAACAATCGGTGAAAAAGTAGTAGAATTTCTATGGACTTTAATTGATATTGAACGAGTAGATTCCTATATACCTGTCAGAACTTCAGGTTATACAATTGAACATTTTGATAAAACTAAAATTATCCAGTCTCTTACTAAAGAGGCATCTGTGCCTGAAGATTTAGCTAAAGAAATCGCAAATGAAACTGAGGAACGCTTGTTTAAGGCAAATATAAAATATTTAACTGCACCTCTAATAAGAGAAGCCGTTAATTTTATTTTAATTGAAAAAGGATATGAGGATTATCGTCATTCATTAACTCGATTGGGACTACCTCCTTATGATATTACTGTCATGCTTAACCGGGAAAAATCTATAAATGAAAATTTTAACCCCGAAACTGTCCATAAAATTGCTGGCGATGCAGTTATGGAACAATATTTATTACTAAATATTTTAGACCATAAAGTCGCAGATGGGTATTTATCTGGCGAATTTTATATCCCTAATGCAAATTATTTTATTCTCCGAGTAAATTCACTTCATCACGATATTCGTTGGTTTTTAAAAGATGGCCTAAAATATGATTATAACAAAAATAATTTACTCATCCATAAACCTAAAGATTTGGCTGGAGCTTTTAACCTAATCTTTCATTTACTAAATTTGTCTCAAATTTTTGTTTCAGGAAATCAAGTAATTGATTCTTTTAATATTTTCTTATTACCATTCATTAAGAACTTGGACGAGAAAAAAATCAAAAAGAGTTTGTTAACTTTTTATACTGATATTTCTAATAGTTTTTCTTCAAGAGGTGGGCAATTAATTTCTGCTGATTTACAATTTGATTTAGAAATCCCACCATTTTTTAATAATTTAAACATCGATGAAATTGATAATAGCGTTTCAAAAACATATAGCGATTATGACGACCAACTAGATAAGATTCTTGAAATAAATTTAGAGATCTTATATGAAGGGGTAAACAAAAAAAGTCCTGTTTCTACTCCCCGTCAAATTTTTAAAATTAATAAAGAACTATTAAATAATTTAAATCATAAACCGATTCTTGAATATTTAATAAAAGTCGTCAGAAAATGGGGTGAAATTAATTTTATTAATACTTCACCTACTTGGCAAAATGAAAATGTATCTTATACTGATTCATTAGAACGAATAGAAAATAGGTGGCTTAAGGACTTAAATAATGACTATACTGCATGTGGAAATCTTGATTGGGTCATATTAAATATGCCCAGAATCGCCATAGAATCGAAAAAAATCATCCCTAAATTCTACAATTTGATAAATGAGAGAATAGAAAAATGTCTTGTAGCTTTACAGGAAAAAATTAATGTTATCAGAAAAAATATATTTGATTACCGTAATTTGCCATTTTTTAACTATCTGGTTAACAATAAATATTATTTTAATATAGCGAAGTCTACAATTTCTATCAGTTATTTGGGAATTTTTGAATGTGCAAATATTTTTCTATCTCCTGAAGCAGATTTTAATGATAAATTGAAATTTGTTGAGGAAGTACTAAAATATATGAACGATTTAATTAATGAAAAAAATGAAACTTTTAATTATAATCTAAACCTTAGACAAGCTATAAGTGGTAAATGGTCCGAAAATCTGGTTAAATTAGACAAATTAAAATTTGAAAAAGACGATGCTTTTACAGATTATAAAAATTTCCAAAAATATCATGAATCTAATTTTATTAATTCTAATCTTTCAATTAAAGAAATTATTAAATATGAGTCCAAATTCCAGAAATTATTAAAAGGTGGTCATCGATTAATTGTGCCCATTTGTAATGAAGATATTGACGAATTATTTAATTTATTAAAGTGGATTTGCCAAAAAGATATTGGGTATTTCAAATTTGTTAAAAAGTGTCCTTAATTTGTTCATTTTAATTTTTTATTTTATTATTGATTTTTATCGGTCTTCCTATAATTCACACCCCAACTTGACAAACTGATAGTAATTTGGAAGAAACAGATAATGAACTGCGATAAATATGAAGAAATAGCAGCTAAAAATAATTATAAATAATAATATCAGAAATTAATAGGAAATTACTTAGAATTAGATTAGACCAAAGATAATATTAAAAAAAAGCATTGATATTGGAATAATTATTAAATACAATAAAAAAGCTTAAAGTAATTTTTTTGTTAATATAAAATATAAGGCAAAATAGTTATTATAAAAAATTTAGATGTCAAATTTTGACCAATATTCTCCAAATATTTTGCAGAATTTTTAAAACAATAACAAAATAGTAGTTATTAGTTTAAATGTTTAGAAATGTGATATTTATTGTTTATCTAATACAGCTTTTGAATCAAAATATTTTTAAGTAGAACTAAAAAAAATTTTATTAAATTATCAATATTTTTTAATAAAAAAGGCGATTGAGATTGAGGATAAACTCATCAAAAATGAAATTATATTGGTACAAAAAAAGGATATTCAACATTCCTTCCACTCAACATAAGAAAAAAAATGATAAAAATACTGACATTTTTTAAAAAATGATAATTTTTTTGATTAATAATTCTTTTGTTAACTTTAATTCTCCTTTTTTTAATTATAGATATCTTTATTTAATTTTAAATCATAATAAAATATAAACTAGAGATTTAGGGATTAAAATTGAAAAATAGCCACTTTATATCAATAAAAAATTTCTCTAAGAAGCAAATCGAATATATTTTAAAAACCGCAGAAAAAATGGAAGATATAATACATTCGGGCACTGATATTGCAAAAAACAAAATTCTTGGTTCTCTATTTTATGAACCATCTACCAGGACACAAATGAGTTTTTCATCGGCAATGTATAGACTGGGTGGAAATGTAATTGGTTTTTCAGACCCCAAAACTTCATCAAAAACTAAAGGTGAAAATTTAACAGATACAATAAGATGTGTAAGCAATTATTGCGACATAATTGTAATTCGACATCCATTAGAAGGCGCTGATATGCTAGCTGCAGAGAATAGCCCAGTTCCTATTATTAGCGCAGGCTGCGGGACAAAAGAACATCCTACTCAAGCATTATTGGACTTATTGACTATTAAAAAAGAATATAAAGATATCAACGGCCTCAATATTGGAATTTTAGGTGATTTAAAATATGGCAGGACCGTTAAAAGTTTGACGTATGCCCTCAGTCTGTATGATTGTGATTTAAATTTTATTTCTCCTCCATCTTTAAAAATGAACAAGGAAGTATTAAATTATCTTAATGAAAAAAATATTCAATATAAAGAGTTTAAAGATGTTATGGACGTGATTAACGACTTAGATGTACTTTATGTCACAAGAATTCAAAAAGAACGATTTCCTGACCCTACCGAATATTTAAAATTGAAAGGCTCTTATAAAATAGATTTATCAACTATAAAAAATGTAAAAGAATCTTTTATAATCATGCACCCTTTGCCCAGGTTAGATGAAATTGCTTATGAAGTTGATAATACCAAACATGCTAAATATTTTAAACAACCTTATTATGGTCTACTCGTTAGGATGGCATTAATAAGTTTGATTTTAGGTTTAATCGAATAGAATAATCCGATGTACTTAAATAATTTTTTTTTCTGAATATTTTTAGATGTAAATCTTTTTTTTCGAGAGAAAAGAAAAATAAAAAGTTTCATAAAATGTCTAAAAATGTCAAAAAGAATTTTTTTAATATATTTTTTTAATAAAATATTCTTTATCCATAAAATGAATTAAACTAATTGACAATAGATTAAAAAATTCTCTTTTGCAAGGCAATAATAGTTAGCAGAATTAATTTGCGAAATTATTTAATATTCCCCATTACTATCTTTATGCATTGGGATTAAATATGTTGGTGTAAATATATAGAATTAAATTAAGAATAAGGAATGGTAAATTTGGTTTGTTTGGAAAAGACATTTGATAATTATTATAATGAAAAAATTTTCAATGATGTACCAAATAAAGGCCAAATGAGAAGAGATTACTTTCCTTCAATTAAAGATAGGGTCTTAATTTGCCATGTACTACTTTTAATTTATCCCCTCCCCCTAAATTTTCCCCCTCCTCTTAATAAATGGCTATATTAATTCTCCTTTAAAAATTGAAGGAATTCTTTAAATTCTCTTCTATATTTATTTTTACAAATTTTTAAATAAAAAATTAAAGGAATAAATATATTTGTTATAGTGGACTTAAAATTGTAGCTTGTATTGCCTCTCTAATTTCTTTTGTTAGTTTCCAAATTTTTGGCATGACCATCTGTTCAACAATATCTCTTGTTTGTCTAAGGTTGTGTGGAAAAAAGATACCATTTTTCATTAATGCAAGCGAAACATTATTAAGTATTTCGAGGATTTTATCTTTTTCTTCTTGGCTTTTTGGGTCATAAATCATATCGAGTTCTAAGCATGCATAATGAGCTCCTGACCCCAAATTAATGTATGTACTCCAATTTCCCTCATTAACTCCAGGATAACCTGCTTTTTTTAAAGATTTCAAGAAAATATCAAATGCCCAATCATCAATGGCATAAATAACCATTCACATATATGAATTTTTATCATTGGATTAGATCATCTAATATCAAAAATATCTAATATCAAATATATTTAATTTATATCTAAACTCGAGAAAAAAAATAAATAAATAATTCAAGAATATATTAAAAATCTCTATAAAAATAAATAATAAGTAAAAAAATAAAAAATAAAAATCGAAATAATTTAATAAACTCATTAGACTTTCTTTAAATTACTGGACATAGAAAAAACTGTTAAATGAATACAAATGAACATAATCATTTTGAAATATATATTCAGGTATAATTAAAATGGCTCTTGATATTAAAAGTAGAATTCTAAAATCTCTAAAAAGCACCAATTTTGGAAAATCTATTAAAAAAATTGCTGTAGAACTAGATCTCAGTAGGACTACTGTTTCTAAGTATCTGAAGATTTTAGACAAAGAAAATAGATGTATAAATAGAAAAGTAGGTTTTATTCACTCTGGTTTTCAAAAGAAAACGAAGAACTTTTAAAACAAAACCCATATCGTCCATTAATAAGGAATTTTTATAAAAGTCTTTTAAAATCATTAAATAATCTTTATCCAGATATAATTAATAATGGCAAAAAAATTGGTATTCTCCTTGTAGAATCGCTTGAAATTGAAAAATACCTCGATTTTGAGAACATAAATGAAGATTTAAATAAAAATAATAAAAAAGAAATTCTCAAAACATTATGTGAAATCTTTCTCAATGCAAATATATTAGGAGAAGAATATGACTATGAAATAATTATTTTAGAAAAAGAAAATAAGGGAATAATAAAAATCAAAAATACTGAATTTGTAGATTATCCACTTCATTTCTTTATTCAAGCAGGTGTTCTAGAAGCTAAAACGAACTCCATTTTTGTTTTTAAAATAGATGTTCAAGTTTATGGAATTAATAATAAAGAAAATTATTGTATAATTATTATTAATCTTCATCCAAATTAGGAAAAAAATTAATAAATCTAAATAATTAATCACTTCTAACATATAAATTGCGAATTGAGGAAATAATAATGTCTAATAAAATGTTGTATAAATTTTCTGATGAAAAACTATATTGGACAAAAATATTAATTACGATCATATTTGGAATTTCAAATTATTATTTATTGGAATTTGAATGCCGAATTTAGGCTATTTCTTTTATCTTCCTTTATGGAACAATTTGAGAAATTTAGTAATAACTTTTGTTATATATTTGATTACTTTAATTACTATACCGTATTTAATTTTAGCTATTAAAGAAGAGCATGGGCATTGGATCTCTTTTAAAAGAACAATGAAGGGGTTTGGGACACAATTTTCTCTTTATATTCTTTTATATACATTAACTTATTTCATAAACATTTGGTGATTTAATGAAAAAAAGGACAATTATTAAAATTATAATTGCAATTCTCCCTATTATTCTTAATTTTATTCTTATTCCGGTCCAATTTAATTTCTCTCCTATAATTGGCCCAACTGATGTTGATGAAATTCGATATGGAAAATTTAAAGGTGATTACTTGATTTCAGATGGAGTAGGGGTTGTAAAAATTATGGACCCTTATACCAGACAAATTTTATGGAAAAATAATTGCCCCCACTTTTTCTTTCATGACGCTGATTTACTTCCTAATGGAGATGTATTAATTGCGGATACTGGCGGTGATAAAATAATTGAGATAAATATTACTACAAACAAGGTAGTTTGGGAATGGGACGCAAAAAACAATTCCCAAGTTAATTGGACTGATTTTGGATTAAAAAACGGGTGGGATCATAATGCTTTATCTATAGTCCAAAACAAAAATCCACCAAACGGTTATTATACACATTTAAACGCAGTTGAATTTATAAATGGGAGCCAATCTGGGAAAAAATACGATACTGTTTTAGTTTCTATTAGAAATTTTGATTTATTGATTGAAATAAATCATAGTGCAAAAATTGGGGAACCTGGCTATTTGAACATAACCTGGCATTATGGAATTCCTGGAAATCATTCATTATTGTTTCATCAACATTCGCCAAAACGTTTATCAAATGGACATACATTGGTTTGTGATTCTGAAAATAATAGAGTAATTGAAATTGATAAAAATGGTAAATTAATCTGGGAATATAGAGATAAGAAATTAAGGTGGGTACGCGATTGTGATTTATTACCAAATGGTAATTTATTAATAACTGATTCAAATAACAATAGGATCATTGAAATAAATAAAACTACTAAAGAAATTGTCAAATGCTTTACATTTGGACTATTTACTCCATTTGATGCAGATTTAACTAGTGATGGAAAAATCATTGTGGGAAATACTTTTGGCGATGATATAATAGTTTATGATTATTCATCAGGTTTAGTTGTAGACATAATCGGATTTAATTATCTATTTGCGCCAATATTTTTTACTATTCTTGCAGTAATTATTTATCAGATAGGGAATTTAATTTATGTTTTTAAAAATTTGAATGAGAAGTCAATTATAAAAAGGTTTAGAAAAAGGGAGGTCTATAGCAAGTTAGTAATCATAATCACTTTAACAATTTTTATTTATTTTTTCTATTATTTTATGGCTTATATTTGGAATTATGGAATTTGGCATTTTACGGAAAGTTTTCCAAGACCTTCCATCTAATTTTTTTAATACCTTTAATCTTAAAAACTTCGAAATTGAGGTCTGTTGTATCATTATTTTTGTTTTTTTCAAAAAAATAAATTCAGTAATAATTTTAACATTATCCAATTTCGTTGTTTTTATCGGAACATTAATTTTATAATAAACAAAAACTAACTATCTTAAGGTACTAAGAGATGAAAGAAGAAAAAAGAAAAGCCATAATAGTTTTAGAAGATGGATCTTATTTTGAAGGTTATGGTTTCGGTGCAACAAAGGAAATAGATGGTGAATTTGTCTTTAATACAGGAATGGTTGGATATCCAGAAAGTATGACCGATCCATCTTATCATGGTCAAATTCTTACATTTACTTATCCATTAATTGGAAATTATGGTGTTCCAAACCCAAATATCAGAGATAAATGGGGAATTCCACGTTTTTTCGAGTCTGATGGATTGGATCTTCAATCCGAAAAAATAAATGTTCCTTATGAAGATCTTGAAAATCCACATTTTATTAAAACAAGCGGGATCGTTGTGCACGAAGCATGCAAAATCCCATCTCATTGGAATTGCTTTATGTCCTTAGATGAATGGATGAAAAAAGAAAATATACCTGGCATTGAGGGTATAGATACAAGAGAATTAACTAAAAAATTGAGGATTCAGGGTGTTATGCTTGGTATATTAAAAGTTTATGACTATGGTGAGGTACCTGACATTGAAAAATTAGTTGAGAAAGTAAAAAGAGTTAAAGATCCAAATTTAAGAGATTTAGTGTCTGAAGTATCAATAAAAGAGCCAATAATTTATGAAAATAATGGTTCAAGAGTAGTAGTATTAGATATGGGTATTAAATTAAATATTATTAGACAACTTTTGTTGCGGAATTATGAAGTTGTTAGGGTACCTTACAATTTTAAGCCTGATGAGATATTTGAATATAAACCAGATGCTTTTCTAACTTCAAATGGGCCAGGAGACCCTAAAATAAATGTTCAAGCTATTGAAACAACTAGATATCTAATTGAGAATAACCTTCCATTTATGGGAATATGTTTAGGAAATCAAATTTTCGCGTTAGCTATGGGTGGAAGTACTTACAAATTAAAATATGGTCATAGGTCTCAAAATCAACCTGCTTTAGATGTAAAAACGAATAAATGTTATATTACTACTCAAAACCATGGATTTGCGCCATCTGAAGATTCATTAAAAGAAACTGATCTCGAGGTATGGTTTATTAACGCAAATGATAATACAAATGAAGGGCTTTATCATAAAAAGAAAAAGGCATTTGCGGTTCAATTTCACCCAGAAAATTACCCTGGTCCTATGGACACCGAATTTTTATTTGACAAATTTAAAAGTTTTATTGTAAAGAATTAATAAGAGAGTTAAAAAGAATGCCATTATATGATCATATAAAAAAGGTATTGATTTTAGGTTCAGGGGCAATTAGAATAGGTCAAGCTGGCGAGTTTGATTATTCTGGTTCTCAATGTGTAAAAGCTGTTAGCGAGGAAGGTATTGAAACAATATTAATTAATCCTAACATAGCAACTATTCAGACAGATCCAAGATTAGCAGATAAAGTTTATTTATTACCAATTACTGTCCCTTTTGTAGAAAAAGTAATCAAAAAAGAACGACCAGATGGAATAATGTTGGCTTTTGGGGGTCAAACTGCCTTAAATTGTGGAGTCGAATTAAACTCGAAGGGTATATTGGAAAAATACGAGGTAGAAGTATTAGGAACACCAATTAAAGCTATCGAAGAAACCGAGAATAGAGAATTGTTTAGACAAGCTATGTTTAGGTGTGGTATAGAAATTGCAAAAAGTAAAATAGCTAATAACTTACATGATGCTCTGAAAATAGCGAATGATATTGGATATCCAATAATTGTTAGAGTGGGCTATACATTAGGTGGTCGAGGATCTGGCATAGCTAGAAATGAAGACCAATTAAGAGAAATAGCTAGTAGAGGATTAGCTCAAAGTATGATTAACCAGATATTAATTGAGGAGTATTTAGATGTACCTAACTGGAAAGAAGTGGAATACGAAGTTGTTAGAGATTCTCAAAACAATTGTATAACTGTCTGTAACATGGAGAATTTCGATCCAATGGGAATTCATACTGGTGAATCTATTGTTATAGCTCCTAGTCAGACTCTTACGAATAGAGAATATCATATCCTCCGTAGTGCATCAATTAGTGTTATTAGGGAATTAGGAATTGTTGGCGAATGTAATATTCAATATGGACTTCATGCTCGCTCTGAACAATTTAAGGCAATTGAAGTTAACGCTAGACTCTCAAGGTCAAGTGCACTAGCTTCAAAAGCTACAGGTTATCCCTTAGCTTATGTTGCTGCAAAATTAGCATTGGGATATACACTTCCAGAATTAAGTAATAAAGTAACTGGAATAACTACCGCTTGTTTTGAGCCTGCACTTGATTATTTAGTTACTAAAATTCCAAGATGGGACCTTCAAAAATTCTCTGGATCTGTTGACCGTCGAATAGGGAGTCAAATGAAATCTGTAGGAGAAGTTATGGCAATCGGTAGAAACTTTGAAGAATCAATTCAAAAAGCTATCCGAATGCTCGAAATTGGAAAAATTGGTCTAAGTGGTAATTCTAATAATTTTGATGATTATTCAGATGATAAAATTAAGACTCTTCTTAAAAACCCTACAGATGAGCGAATTTTTGTCTTAATGAGTGCATTACGACACAATATTTCTGTCGATGAGATCTATCAATTAACCGGGATTGATAAGTGGTTTTTATATAAATTACTCCATATTTCAGAAATTGAGAAAAAGCTCAAGAAAAATAAATTGTTTTCTTCTTACAACGATAGTATTCATGATGATTCTAAACAAATGAAATTAAAAGAATTAATAAAAGAAGCAAAAAAATACGGCTTTTCTGATTTACAGATTGCAAAATTATGGAATACTGATGAATTCGCAGTACGTCGACTTCGTACTCGTTTAAATATTACACCAGTAATCAAACAAATAGATACACTTGCAGCTGAATGGCCAGCTACTACAAATTATCTTTATTTAACTTATGGTGGCAATACTCATGACTTGGAGTTTAAACACGATTTTATGCGCAAAAAAATTATTGTATTGGGTTCCGGTGTTTATAGGATTGGTTCTAGCGTTGAATTTGATTGGGGCGCTGTAAATATCGTTTGGGCACTAAAAAATCAAGGAATTGACGAAGTCGCAATGGTCAATTATAATCCTGAAACTGTTTCAACTGATTATGATATATCTGACAAGCTTTACTTTGAAGAAATAAATTTTGAAAGAGTTTTAGACATCTGTGATATAGAAAAACCTTATGGAATAGTTGTTTCAGTTGGTGGGCAAGTCAGCAATAATATAGCTCCTAAAATAACAATGGCACGAGAGATATTAAGAATTGGTAATGTAAAAATTATTGGTACATTGGGAAAAAATATCGATAGAGCAGAAAATAGGGTAAAATTTAGTAAAGTACTTGACCTAGAAAAAATTGGTCAACCAGATTGGAGTAGCCTTTCTGATTTAGAACATGCAAAAAAATTTGCTAAAAAAGTAGGTTATCCTGTACTTGTACGTCCTTCATATGTATTGTCTGGTGCAGCTATGCGAGTTGCTTATGCAAAAAACCAACTTGAGGAATATTTACTTCTAGCTACAAATGTCTCCCCCGAACATCCCGTGATTATTAGTAAATATATTGAAGATGCAAGAGAAGTAGAAGTTGATGGCGTTTCAGACGGTACGGACGTCTTAATTGGCGCCATCATAGAACATGTCGAAAATGCCGGGGTACACAGTGGTGATGCTACTATGTCTATTCCACCAATCTCTATTTCTAAAGAAGTTATTGATGAGATCAAAAAATATTCCAAAAAAATTGCTAGATCACTTCAAATTGTTGGTCCTTTCAATATTCAATATATTGTAAAGAATGAAGAAGTATTTGTTATAGAATGTAATTTAAGAACATCAAGGTCTATGCCATTTGTAAGTAAAACCAGCGGGATAAATTTAATGGAAGTAGCAGCTCCAATTATGTTAGGTAAGAAACTTAAAGATCTTAAATTACCTGATATAAATCCTGTTGATTATTTTGGTGTTAAAGTACCTCAATTTTCATTTATGCGGCTCGAGGGCGCCGATCCAATTTTAGGAGTTGAAATGCTCTCAACCGGCGAAGTTGCATCTTATGGTAATACTTTTCTCGAAGCTCTTATTAAAGCCTTGATTTCTGCTGAAATTAAAGTCCCTCTTGATGGAGGAAATGTATTTATTACTGTTGGGGGCTATGAATTAAAACAAAAAATCATCCCCCTTGTTGAAAAACTAACTAAATTGAATTATAAAATTTATGCAACTGAAGATACTGCTATTGCAATTAAAAATAAAGGGTTCGAAGTGACAACTCTATATAAAATTAGCGAACCTCAACGAAAACCTAATATTAAAGACTATTTATTGAAACGTAAAATTGATTTAATTATCAATATTCCTATTGCACGCGTCCTTGAAAAATATAAAGCAATGCTGAAAGATGAATATGATATTAGAAGAAAAGCTGTAGAATATAATATTCCAGTAATAACAAATTTACAATTAGCAAAAGCAATGGTCGATGCCTTAGAATTCGCTCGGACTAATGAATTATCTATTTTATCACTTAACGAACTATGGCAAAGATTAGATTTTACGTATGGATGGAACAAAATAAAATAGATTTCATATTTTTTATATAGTAAATTAAAAAATTATTTTAGATTGATATAGAAATAAAAAATATTATAAATTAATTTACTAATCAGCCCTTCAAAAAAATTATTTAAGAAAAAAAATCAATGCAAAAATAACAATGAATATTAAAAGTATTCATTTTAATTAAAATTAATCAAGAAATTTACAATAATTGGTATTAAAAATATAAGAAATTATATTATATAATAAAAAAGTAATTTAATTAATGTTGTAAAATATCTAAAAGTTTTACATTTAGATAAACCAATATCATTTATTATATTAAATAGTTGCAATTAAAATTCTATCATCGGAAGGTTTTTTATGGCAAAAAAATTTGAAATTATATTCCAACCGGATGGAAAAAGAATAAAGGTCGAAGAAGATACTACAATTCTTGATGCATCAAAAGAGGCAGGTATTGATTTGGTTTCTATCTGTGGTGGTAAGGGTATTTGTGGAAAATGTAAGGTTATTATTGAAAAAGGGGAATTAAAGCAACAATTAGATGATACTGAACTTAAATTTATCTCTGAACATGAAATTGACGAAAATTATCGCCTTGCATGCAGAGTAAAAATCCACGATAACTTAATAATAAGAATCCCTGAAGAAAGTAGGACTGGTAAACAAAGATTACAAGTAGAAGGAATTAAAACAAAAGTTAAACTCGATCCTGTAATTAAAAAATATTATATTAAACTCGAAAAGCCTACACTAATAGACCAAACTTCTGACTTCGATAGAATAAAACAAGCATTAAAATCAAAATTTGACATCTTAAATTTAAGAATCAATTTGAATCTTTTAAAAAATTTGGGTGAATTAATCAGGAGCTATAACTGGAATTTTACGGTTTGCATCTGGGATAATGAGGAAATAATATCAATTGAAGAGGGTGATACGACAAACAAAATATATGGATATGCAACAGATATAGGTACTACTAAATTAGCTGGATATTTACTTGATTTACGTAATGGCGAAGTTTTAGCAGTTGGGTCATTAATGAACCCTCAAATTCCATTTGGAGAAGATGTTATTTCAAGAATTGGTTATAAAGAGCCAAACAAATTACAATCTGCCGTAATAGATGGATTGAATAAAATTTTTGAAGAAATTTGTGAAAAAGCTAATATAAACCCCCAAAATGTATATGAATTAGTAGCTGTTGGCAATACTTCTATGCACCATCTATTTTTAGGAATAAAGGCTAAGCAAATAGGAGTATCCCCTTATATTCCGGTGATTTCACGAGGTATAAGTGTAAAAAATGAATATTTAAAAATTAAAATGAATGAATTCGGTCGGATTTACACATTACCCGTAATTTCAGGATATGTTGGCGCAGATACAATGGGCGTCTTATTGTCCACTGAAATTTATAAAAAAGATGAAATATGTATGGCATTGGATATCGGGACCAATACTGAAGTAATCTTGGGTAATAAGGACAGGATATTAACTACTTCATGTGCTTCGGGCCCTGCATTTGAAGGCGCTCATATTCAATTTGGAATGCGAGCATCAAGTGGTGCAATTGAAAAAATTAAAATCGACCCCAAAACTCTTGACCCAGAAATTGAAACCATTGACCATGTAAAACCAAGAGGTATTTGTGGCTCTGCAATTGTTGATATCCCGGCTGAAATGCTAAAATCTAAAATAATTGATGTAAAAGGAAAAATGAATTATAACTTAGATTCACCACGGCTTAGAAAAGGAGAAAAATATTATGAATATGTTTTAGTATGGGCCAAAAATACAGCATTTAATAAAGATATTGTAATTACTCAAAAAGATATTCGAGAAATTTCACTTGCAAAGGCAGCAATACATACAGGAACGACCATTTTACTTCAAGAATTTGGTATTGATGAAAGTGATATTGATAAATTATTTATAGCTGGTGCATTTGGCACTCATATCAATATTGAAAATGCCCGATTTATTGGTATGTTTCCAGAAATTCCCACTTCTAAAATAAAAACTGTGGGAAATGCCGCCGGAACTGGTGCTCGGATGTGCCTTGTCTCTAAAGAAATGCGTAATATTATTGAAAAAATTTCCAAAAAAGTAGAATATATTGAACTTGGGGCACATCCAGATTTTCAAAAAGTATATTTAAATTCAAATTATTTACCATATGCTGATTTAAGTTTTTATCCTGAAACAAGTAATTTTTTAAAACAAGTTGGCAATTTTCCAGACAAGAAACTTCACATTTTTTAAAAGTCTAAAAAATGAATAGTCTATGGACTATAACAGTCAATCTTTAATTTAATTACAATGATTAAAATATTTTATTCCAAATTTTGGTTAATATCTTTTTATTTATACCAACGTCAATAAAATTCCATGGCAATTCTTCATTTATATTTAATTTTTTATTAAAATCATTTATTGATGTCTGCATTTCACTCATAATTCTACGAATTGCTCCTAAATTTGAACCATATCCCTTCGTTTTATATAATAAATATCCTGTTTTTTCATCACCTCTTGAAAATAATGTTTGAATTTGTCCCCATTTCGGATCTGAAAAAGAAACTTTTATTTTCCTTTTTTTTCTAATTTCTTTTTCTAGAAATTTTATTTTATTTCGTCTAATCTCTAAATTAGAGATCTCAAACCATTGAAATGGTGTATGTGGCTTGGGAATAAAATTATTAATAGAAATCGATAAATCTCTATATCTAACGCCTTCTTTAATAATATTATCTATTAAATTACAAATAGCTACTAGATCTTCGTTATTTTCAGTTGGTAAATCAATCATAAAATATAATTTAAATTTATTAATTCCATAATTCAGTGCATTTTGTATCGATTGTAAAATATCTTCATCTTTAATGTTCTTATTTATCAATTTTCTCAATCTCTCAGACCCCGTTTCTGGAGCAAAAGTGATCTGTTTTAAATTTGCTTTATATAGAGCTTCTGCCAGTTCTTCATCAAATTTATCTGCTCTAAGAGATGGGATTGATAAATTTAAACCTAAATTTGCTATATACCACACAATATCCTTCAATTTAGAATGATATGAAATTCCAGATCCAATTAATGAAATTTTTTTAATCGGATTAACACTAATGCATTCATCTATAATTTCTTTAAGTCTAGGGAACGACCGTTCTCTATATGGATTATTTTGCCATCCTATTAAACAAAAGTTGCATTTTCCTTTACAACCTCGAGTACATTCAATTAATATAGATTTTCCCAGTCCTAAATTTTTATTCTCTTTATAATTTATTGGTATTACTTGTTGAATAGCATGAAAAGAAGAATTTAAATCTTTTATTGTAGTTTTTTTTACTATTTGCTTATTTTTTAGTGGAAAATAAAAGCCGTCAATATTATCATATTTTGATTTTGGCTTTAAATTTGATCTTAAATAATCTTCTATAAACTGAATAAGGTCATCAAAAATTGGTTCAATGTTTCCTAAAATAAAAAGATCAAAAATATTCTTTAAAGGAATTGGGTTTTCTAAAGCACAAGGACCACCTGCAATTAAAAGTGGTCTTTTTCTATTTTCTGATAAAATAGGAATTTTTGCGTTATTTAACATATTTATTATATTTAAATAGTCCAATTCAAATTGAAGTGTAAAACCAATTACATCAAACTCCCTTAAAGGAGTTTGGCTTTCAACAGATAATGGTTCTTTATTTTTTTCGAAAAAAAACCTTTCACATTTAAAATTCTTATCTTGATTGATCAATCGATAAATCAATTGAATTGCATAATTTGAAATACCTGCTCTATAAATATTTGGATAACATAATGCAAATTTTATATACTTAGACTTAAAATTTACCTTTTTAATTACATTAATTTCTTGAATTTTCATTTTTTATTTCTATATTTGAGTTTTTTATTTTAAATTTCATTTTGTATTAAATTTTATATGAAAAAATAATATTCATAAAATTTAAAAATTCATAATTTACTTTTCTATTTACTTTGATAATATGTATGAGTTAAAATATATAAAGACCAAAACCTATTCAAATTGTAAAAGATAAATAATAAAAATACCAAAATGATTTCAAATTTTCAAAAAAATTGATATTGCAAAATTTTGCTTAATAATTAATTATTTAATTGATCTATTATATCAATAAAAATCTTATGTGTCAATAATTGAAATAAATGATAAAATATAGATAAAGAGATGGAATACAATGACAAATCTTTTTAATAATTTTAAAAATAAAGTTTTTTCGTTAATGATTATTATATCAATTATTAGTTCTAGTTTAGTATTTTTATTTTCACCCTTGATTGGAAGCAACTCAAATTTTAATTATTTACAATCATCCTCTCCGATATTAATTAAAAACAATACTTTTGGAGATAAAGTTAAAGGGAATATGATAATTGGGAATAATACTGGTTTTTATATAGATTCAAATGGCCAAATCATTACGTCTACTAATCTGACTATATATAATATTTCTGCTGGAAATATTAGCCTTATAATTGAAGATAATCCGCAATATTCCGATGATTATCAAGTTGATTCAAATATTTATGCAATGCAATTTACTATTACAAACGATTCGTATTTAGGATACTTATATGTGGCATTCAAGCGGTCATTGGAAATTGCTAAAATTTCTGTTTGGAATTCTACATGGAATGGAACTGATATAATACCCGATGTTATAATTGGAAATATGAGTAGAAATATTTCGAGAAACGTAGCTGGGACTTTAACTTGGTTAAAATTTATGTTTAATAAAACAATGATTTTAAGGACTGCAGAAACTTATAACTCCACGTTTTTCGTTACTTTTAATGGGACAAAATATGGACTTTTTGATCCTCCTGAATGGGCATATCAATCTGATTCTAATAGTGTTGATTCAGGTCTGGCATATTTAAAATCGGGGAATATTTGGTTATTAAAAAGCTGTGATCTAGCCTTGAATTTAACATTGTATCCGCTCTCCCAGAATCCATCTCCTGAAGGTGTAAATTTAAAATTCGGTTCGTTCTATAATAATGAATGGCATTATCAAAAAGTTATTAATAAAGTAGTCAATGGGACAAATGCTGGAATATGGGTAAATAATACAATTTTAAGACCAATTGGAAATAAAGTATTTTATAATGCATCAACTTCTTGGTCAAATATTGTATATTATGTCAATTACACTATTTATACTGTCCCAAATGGCGTCCACACTGTTTATTATAGTAATGGCGGTGAAATTCCTGTTAAAGTTAGTTTCAGAGAAAATGTTACTACAACGGGAAATCAAACAAAAATTGTAATCCATAGCAACGAAAATATTACAAATACAGAAATGATACTCTATAATTTTACTGCTTATAGTTATCAAAAGGTGATAGAAAATTATTTTGGGTTATACAGTCAATATAACTCTATCAATGGTAATAACTATCTAATGCCCTTTATAATTGAAAATAGTTGCTTATTAGAAGCTATTGATATTCTCTTTTTTGCTGCCCAAGATACTACTGGCAATTATTTTTACCTTTATAATGCTACATGGAATAAATCAAGAAAATTACCAATTCCAGATCAAAAAATTTATTCTGAATATCACCCTGAAGGAATAAAAAGTCCTGGGCTTATTCAAGGAGATATCGGGTGGCTGTCAAAAAGTACCCTATGGAATGGTACATTAAATAACTCTCAATTATTAGATTCAAGCAAGACAGATAATAATACTTATTTTGTTGGCATTAATAGTTCAGTCGATATGAGCTGGTTGGGGGTATCTCATCAATACGACCCAACAGGTATATTTGGGCCCGCATTTCTCTATTATCCTTCACTATCTTATTGGCATAATATTAGTTCGGATTTAGACTTAATTGTGAAATTAGACCCGTTAAATAATACTCCCAACATCAATGAACTAAATTTAAAAATTAACAATCAATCTGTTTCTACGATAAATCAATATGAAGCCAGTTGGCAAAATTCTACCTATTTAATTCCAGACAAAAATGGTAATGTAAAGTTTAATGTATCTTCAAATTGGCCCAATTTAACATATATTGTAAATGCTTCAATGAGTAGAGAAAACCTTACTTCAGCAAAAACAAATTTTTGGACTGAAGCTAATAATAATACTGTTCTCTGGAATGTATCTTTTAGTCCAACATTTCCGGCAAATTCTATTGGCAAAATTATTAATTTTACTCTTCCGACATACTGGAACGTAACTGGCGTGTTTAATAATAGCGTACTTTTTACAAACTGGCATAATAGTTCCAATAGTAACCATCAATTTTTATGGGTTAATGACCCATCGGAAGGCACGTGGTTAATTGAAGCATTAGGAAAAAATATGTTAAAAGAAATTAAATTATACAAAAATAATATACCGGTAGAAATCATTACTACGTTTGACATTATTAATGTACATTCTACATTTAATACTCCAACTGAAGGATATGGCTCAGGCTTTATTGAAGTCTATGATATAAATCAAAAATTAAATTATACTAATAACGGAAATGGATATAATTCTGGAATAAACATAACTTGGAATGTACGGTTAAATGCTACTACCAATGGATATTATTTTGTTTGTCTTAAATGGCATAACAATTACGAAGCAGGTGCAATTAACCTCACTGTTTTAATGTATAATGCCACCTCACTGATAATTACAAGACCTGATTTAATTGGCAATAAAATAGAAATGTCTCCAGGAACTGTGTTTAACCTGACCTTGTATTATAACATGTCTTACTGGGATAATGGTTGGACAACGTATTATTTTAATGGGACTGAGGCAAGCGTGGTATATAAAACTTCTTGGAATAATACGTGGAAACCATTGACTTCAGTCCTTCATAGTAAATGGGAATTTACTACAATGATCTCATCTCCCTCAATCGAAGGTGTTTATCATATTTATATCAACGCAACTGCAAGAAAAAATGTAGAAGAAAAACACGATGTTATAACATTAAAGATCGTGTTGGATTCTCGTTTGTTCTTTAATGATTCGGCAGTAACAATTACAAGAGGAGAAAAAGTTGCAATTAACATCACGTATGCCTATTACAATATGTCTCTTTCAAAATATATGAAAATACAAGGATATGATTTAACTGCTACTTATACGCTGGGAGCTGATAGTGGTGATTTAATCTTGAATACTAATTATTCTTATGACAACTCGATTCTAATATTAGATAGTAATAATTTTACTAAAAATGGAGATTACACTATAAATCTATTATTTGAGTCAAATAAATTCAAATCACAACAATTTATCATATATTTCACAATCTTAAATTTTACAACGCGTCTGACCATGGTAGATTATCAAGACCAAATCGTTTATAATAGGTCTGACCATTTGAACGTTATTCTTCAGTATGTTAATCAAGAAAATAGTAGTGGGATCAACAACGCTACAATTTGGACAAATTGGTCGATGTCATATGAATATGCAACAAATAACAACTCTGGATATTATAATATTACCTTAAACATAACAAATCTCAAGTTAGGATATTATACCATAAAGTTTACTGCATCCGCTGAATATTACGATAAAGCATCTGTAATATTAACGTTTCAAATTTATGGATATCCAGCTAATTATTCAATAACATCCGAGATTAACGGAACATTTGGGAATTGGTCGGCTAATATTTATTCAGGAGACTTATTTGAAATAAATATTACTTATTATAATATTTCTAACGATATAATCATTGAAAATGCTAACGTAACTGCCAAATTGGATTCAAATATTAATTGTAATGTAACTTTTAGAACAGATGGTAATTATTCAATATTGATAAATAGTAGTAAACTTTCAATTCCCAGAAATGGGGTACATATTCTTCAGATACATCTTGAAAATGAATCGTATGAAAAACTAAATATAAACATAACAATTACTATTCTTAGGATTCCATCAGAATTAGTCCTAAATACGCCTGAAATTACTGGTTATATTGATGATACAATAATTTTTTCCGTTTATTTTAATGACACTCATAATAATTTAGGGGTAGACGGGACTATTTATTTTGATTTCAATGGTTCCCGACAAGTAATGGCTAAAAATGGTACCACTGGCTATTATCAAGGAATAATCAATTTAGAGGGCCAAGTACCAGCAAATATTACTATTCCAATTTATGGGACTGCAGTTGATTATGTCAACGCAACTAACAATTTAATAATTCACATTTTAAAAATTCCAATTGAGGTAATTCCAATAGCACAAAACCTTACTGGAATAGTCGGTGGAGCTATTAACACATCAATCGAAATAAAAGACATTAATAATAGGACTGTTCCTAACC